>JAGNMH010000061.1 GCA_017991275.1 Acidobacteriota bacterium | reverse complement strand
AATCGAAAAGATAATGATTGGCACGTCCGCCCGGCCACGGTTCGTCGTGTTCGGCGGCGGCGGGTTCGGAGTCGGGCGTCATCGCCTGACCCTGCAAGTTTTGAAAGACGAACCGCGCTCGACCATCAGGGTTTTGCATCGGATCAATAATGACAATGGCTTCGCGGCGAATCAGATCAACGGTCGCGTCACCTTGCGCGGCCAGCAAGTGATAACTTTCTGCCAGCGCCGCTTCGCCCGAAGAGATTTCGTTGCCGTGAACTCCGTGCGTTAAGACAACGACGACGGGGAGTTCGCGCGCCAACTTGGCAACATCCGTCGAAGCTGTCGGATTCGCCAATTGTTTCAATCCCGCTTTGATTTGATCGAGTTGCCGAATGCGTTCGGGCGTTGCGACAACCAGCGCCCACAGTTCGCGCCGTTCCCAAGTCTCGGCGTATTTGACCAGTTTCGTGCGATCCGGCGCAGCTTCGTGCAGCGCTTTCAGATAACGAATGATTTCTTCGGGCGGAGTGACGCGCTCAGCAAAATCGTAACCGGTGACTTGTTTGAGCGAAGGAATCTTAGCGTCGTATTTCGCGCCCGGAGCGAACTCCGGCTTTTGCGCCTTTGCGGAAAACGACAGCAAACACAGCAGTGAGAAACCAATCAGGAATCGTTTGAACATTGAAAAGCCTCCTAAAAAAACATGTAGTCCTCCCTTTAGGCGGAATGGCTTGGCTATAATGCCTTTCCGCTTAACAAGAGAAACGCCACCGTTCCGCCTAAAGGCGGGACTACATGCTTTTCATTGCCACGGTTTCAGTGCGACGCCGCACAACAATCAAGCTTATGCCGGAAATGATGGCCGCGCTTCCAATCGCCAATCGCCAGCTCAAACCTTCGCCGCGAACCAGCCAGCCGATCAACAAAGCTATGACCGGCGTAACCAAAGAAATCAGCATTGTTTTGGTCACGTCAACCCTTTTGACCAGCCAGTAATAGAGCAGAAAAGCTGTCACCGAACCGACGACCGCCAGATAAACCAGCGACCCGGCGGCCACAGGAGTCCAATGCAAATTCATAGGGCTGCCTTCGGTAAACCACCCAATAACGAACAGCGGAATCATTCCAAAAGTCATCTGTCCGGCGACTGTCGGAGCAAGCGGCAAATGTCCGCAACGAAGTTTGACAACAACATTGGTGTACGCAACAACCAACGCGCTGACGATAATCGCCGCGCAGCCCCACAGAGCCGACGTTCCGGCTATGTTCATCTGGTCGGCGAAGATGACGGCGACTCCGACAATGCCCAACGCGACTCCAACCAGTTTGGCGGCGGTGATTCGTTCGTTTGGCAACATGAAATGAGCTGCAATCAGTCCGAATGCCGGAATTGTTGATTGCAACACGGCGGTCAGTCCCGACGAGATTCGATTCTCTCCCCAAAAGACCAATCCGTAATTCAACGCGAAGGACGAAACTCCAAGCCAGGCAATCAGCATCCAATCACGCCGTGTTCGCGGCAGCGAATCTCTGCGAGCCAGCACAATCAACCACAGGATCACCGATGCCAACAAAAAGCGCATTGCGGCAAACGTGAACGGCGGCCAATCGTCCAATCCGAGTTTGATGAAAATCCAGGTCGAACCCCAGATCAAACAAAGCAACAGCCAGACGGCAAGGTTTAGATTCATTGGCGATCAAGTAGAAGAAGGGAAAAAGGGAGCTTCGCGTTTTTATTACAGCGGGCGTGGTCGTCCGCGCTCCCGCTATTTTTTGGAAAGCAGGTACAAGCCAATAAGGCAAAAGCCGATTCCGGCGGCGCTACGCATTGATAAATGCTCTTTGAACGCCAGCATCCCAATCGGTATCAACAGCAGCGCGACCGAAATGTTGCAAACCACCGAAGCTGCGTTGATATTCCATCCATTTCGATAAGCCAGCAAAAAGCCGATTTCGATTATGACTGCGCCAACGCCTACGCTGACAACTGCCCAGTTGGTGGCTTTGACCGAAGTTACAAATGAACGTCCGGCGGGATCGAAAAACAATCCCACAGTACAAAGCAAGATACCGGTTGAATAAGCAACGATGACTAAAACAAATGGATGAACTGTTTGCGGAACCGCTTTTTGCCCAACGTGATACAGCACTCCGCCGCCGATGGTCATCAGTATGGGAAGGTAAAAGGATTTCATATTTGTTACAGATCGCGCTCCATCAGCCAATCCATCTGGGAGTCATTGCCCATTAGAAAGATGTGATTACCGGCGACTCGGAAATTCCAGCGGAAGTAAAAAGACTGCGCTCGATGATTGTGTTCCCACACGCCCAGATAAATCGAGCGATGGCCAAGGCTGCGCGCTTCGTCAAAACTGGCTTGAATAAGGTCGTTGCCGATTCCCGACCCAAGATACTTTTTATCAACGTAAAGCCGGGAAAGCTCAATCGGATTTTGGCCGCCAATGCAGGATGGAACTTCGCCAGCCAGCAATTTGACATAACCGACCATCGCTCCATTGGCTTCGACGGCTTCGGCAATCAGAAATCTGGCGCGCGGGTCGCTGAGTTCGAGAGTCAATTGTTCAACTGTAAAGGCTTTCGACATATAAGCCTTTATGTTTTCCGGTGTGTTCATGTCGGCAAAGGCATCGTAAAACGTACGCGCCGCCAACTCGGTCAACTGTTGTGCGTCGGCTGCTGTGGCCGGGCGAATCTGTGGGGTGATCCTCATCGTTACGGGGTTTCCTGTTTGGCACAGAACCTGGAAATTTAGCAGTCAGGCGCTTTCTGAGTTGCATCACAAAAACCGAACGCCACAGTTTTCGGTTCCGTGCCTTGAGCATTTAACACAACAAATTACCGCGTAGCACGGTGACCGCTTCACCTGCCAGAAAAACTCTGTCGCCTGCCAACCGGACATTTAACTCACCGCCTCGCGCCGAAGCCTGATAAGCCTTCATTTCCATTTTGCCCAGCGCCTTTGCCCAGTAAGGCGTCAGCATACAGTGCGCCGAACCGGTAACCGGGTCTTCATCAATTCCGGCGTAGCAGGCAAAGTAACGTGACACAAAATCATAGCTTGATGAATCTCCGCGAGCCGTGATGATGAAACCGGCGTTGGCGGCACGGCGCAGCAAACTGAAGTCCGGCTTCACATTGCGAACCGCAGCTTCGGATTCCAGTTCGATCAGAAAATTTCCGTCCGAACCATCTTTGCGGCGATGGCAGACCACGTTAATCGGTTTGATGTTCAGAGCTTCAATTGCTGCATCAGGTAACTTTGCCGGTTCAGCAATCAATGCCGGAAAATCCATTTCGATCTGTTTGTCTGTGCGACGGCAAATCAGCTCGCCGCTCATGGTGTGAAAGCGAGCCTCTGCAGTTTCGGCAAGCCGCCCGGTTTCCCATAACACATGCGCGCTGGCCAACGTCGCGTGACCGCACAGCGGAATTTCAATCGCCGGAGTAAACCAGCGTAAATCGTAATGACCCGATTCAGCGCGCGGAACGACGAATGCGGTTTCAGCCAAATTCATTTCGGCTCCGACTTTTTGCATCCAATCGGCTGGCTTGGCTGCATCCAGCAAACAAACCGCCGCCGGATTCCCCTTGAATGCTTGCGAAGCGAAAGCGTCAACTTGTAACAACGGAATTTCCATTTTTCTCTCCTGACTCCAGTTCACAGCTTGCTGTTCGCCATTCGCAGCTTTCCTTTTCCCCATTGTATGAAAAGTGCAGAGCCTGCCTGCAAACTGTTTATTAGCAAAGACTCCGACAAAACAACAAACTGTGAAGATGAATTGTGAACCGTGAACTGCCCCGATTGTACCCAAACACGCGTGGCTGGCAATCCTCATGGGCGTTAATAAAATTCATCGCTGCTTGATTTTTAGACGCTTTATCGCCTACAAAGTCCGCTCTCTCGACTCACCCACCCCGAATCGGAAAATGATTAAGGAGATTGATTGATGCAAGCACAACAGGCGCCGATGATCTTCACTGAAGCGGAGCGTCAGTCTGGCGACCGTCTGCTGAAGCTGGCGCTGGAAACCGACCGCGTTGAAGGTTACACCGAACCTCACGCCGTGATGATCGCCAGATTGTCTGAAACCATTGGCCAAAAAATGGGACTGCATGGAACCGACCTTTCGGCGCTGAAATTTGCGGCGCTGGCTCACGACCTTGGCGAACGAGGAATGAAACGCAACTACCTGCTCGGCCCAAATGCGCTGACCTGGGAAGAAAGATTGGATTCGTGGAGGCATCCGATTCTGGGCGAACAGGCTGTGGCGGAAATGAAGCTTTCGCGACAGACTCAGTTGCTGGTTCGTTGGCATCACGAATGGTGGAACGGCCAGGGTTATCCGGACGGATTAAGCGGCGAAGCCATTCCCCTGGGCGCCCGGATTTTGCGCGCTGTTGACAGTTATTGCTCGCTGATTTCCGCGCGACCTTTTCGTCAGGCTTATGATTTGATCGAGGCAGAAAGCGTCATAGCCGATATGGCAGGCATCGAATTCGACCCGCTGATAGCCAGGCTTTTGCTGATGCTGGTTGGCGAAGAAAGAATACAGCACGAAGCCGAGATTGAGCTTCAACAACAGGAAGCCGCCATCTGGAACATCCCTCCGCAATTTGAACAGCAACAATTTGCCTCGGCGGAAATTGTTGCTCCCAACAACGACGAAATTGAAGAAGACTTGCAGCCGGATTCAGCGCCGACCACCGAGTTGCCATCTGAAACGCAATCGCCGCAAGAGTTTGCAGTCAGCGTAGAGGTTAACCACGTGGCTGCGGCTTACGAACCGTTTCTAAGCTTTGCAGAAGCTGAATCAGATGAAGTTGACCTTCGGGTAGCCTCGGAAGCGGTTGGGCAAGAACAGGCGAATGAAATTCCGGCGGTTGAGACAACACCTCCCGATCAAATTCCTACTGCCGAACTTGCACCATCGGAAACACCAGACGAAACCAAGCTGCAACCGGAACAAATCCAAAACTCGGAAGCTGAACCTGAAAAAGAATCAGGTGAGACAAAACCGGCTCCGCAAATTCAAAACTGAAGCGACGTTTTATGTTCACTTATCCAACAAATAATCAGGCAAACATTCAGCCTGGGCGGCGCTGGCTCGGTTTCGAACTGAGCGTGCTGCGCCGTCTGAAATTCAACTCAGTGGCAATTCCATTTGCCGGTCAACCCGATCTGGGCTGGTATCTGAAATTCTGGGGCAAACAGATTTTGGATAATGATGTCTGCCAATGGGCTTGGTGGTCGTCGCGCGCTCTGGTCGAAAACTCCGGCGAAGCCCTGACCGAAGAAGACGTTTCGCTGGTGCTGGGCGAAGCTTATGTGCCGCATCGGCGATTGCATAACCCCGCACTGGCTGAGTTTTTCGGCGAAATGGATGCCGTCTGGTTCGACAACATCTGGCTGAACATTCAGCAGATTGAAAACGAACATCGGCGCGCCCTGGCGATAATGCTGGTGTTTGGCGTCGGCGATTATGTTTTTTCCTTTACGCCTGAAACTATTGAATTGCGCCGTCCGCTGTCTGAAGTCTTTCTGGCTTTGTGGGGCAATCAACGACAGGTGGTTGATAACGGCAAGGAAAATTACAGCGTCAATCGCGACGGCCATGACTTCATTCGCGGCGCGCGAGCCGATTTGATGTTTGTTCGCTTTCCGCGCCCTGAAGGTCTGGCAGGTTTGCGACATTCCACCGCTGGCTGGCGAGAAATTTGGGTGCGAGGCGACGGCGAAGCCTGGGATCAATTGATAACAAATCAACGCGGCAGGCTGGGCGATGACGTAGCGTCGAAAGAACATTACCTGCAACTGGTCGGCAATTTCCTTTCACGCTCCAAACATATCGGTCAATGGGCGATTTCACACACGGAAGACGGATTTCTGACCGCCGGTGAAATGGGCGACGTGATCAAACAATTTCGCCGGGTTGATCTGACTTACAACAAGGATTTTTCGGATGTCATTGGCGGTAGAAACACATTCATCATCGTCGCCTGATTGTTGTGCGCTATAATCCGACCCGCACTATTGAAACAGCATCCGTCCCCGACCACTTTTGAAATATCGAGAGGCCAAGAGCAAAGATGGAAATTCAGATCAGAACCAATGGCAAAGTTACAATAATTGATTTGGCCGGGAACCTGACCATAGGCAAAAGCGAAGAAAGTTTGCGTGAAGCGGTTAAACAATTGATTGCCGAAGAACGCTTAATGCTGTTGCTGAATCTGGCCAGTGTGCCGATGATTGACAGTTCCGGAATCGGCGCAATGATCAAATCGTTCACCAGCGTCAAAGAAGCCAACGGCAAAATGAAGGTTTTGAAACCTTCGCGTATGGCGCATCAACTGCTTTCAATCACCGGCCTGCTTTCCGTGCTCGAAACCTTTGAAGACGAAAAAGCGGCTGTCTCCTCTTTCTGAATAATGAATGCTGAATGATGAAGGATGAATAACTGCTGTTTTATGTCAGCGAAGTTCAACGTTCATCACTCAGCCTTCATCAATCATCATTCCAATGCAAAAATCGGCGCAATTGAAGATCATCAATCGGTTTGGCGTGACGCGGTTTCTGCCGCTCAGCAAACCCATCTTCACCATCGGACGCAAAGCAGAAAACGATCTCCAACTGCTCTCCGACACGGTTTCGCGCCAACACGCAGAGATTAAGTACGAAGACGAAACCTATTACCTGATTGATGTCGGCAGCAAACGCGGAACTTATATCAACGACCAGCGCGTCGAACGCTGTGCGCTGCATCATCAAGACCGCTTGCGAATCGGAGGCGGCGATGAAGAGCAAATCATCTTTCTGGACAATTCGGTTGAAAATGCTTCGGCTATTTTCAACAGCAGCCCGAACCTGACACTTTCTCAGCCGTCCAAAGATCGTTCGCCGACGGCTTCCGCCAACGAAGAACTGCAAAAACTGGCTCGTTTTGTCGAAGTCAACCAGGCCTTCAAGTTTTCCATGACACCCGACGACGTGCTGCTTTTGATAGTTGATGCGGCGATTGAAATCACACAAGCCGACCGTGGATGCCTGATGCTTTACACGCCGGATGGCACTCTGGAATTCAAAGTCGCACGTGACCGGCACCGAAATTCCGTGCTCGGCAAAGAATTTGAAATGAGCCGCTCTGTGGTCGAAGAAGCCTTCAAGCAAAACCAAAGCGTCATCATCAACGACAGCAAAGTAACCATGGCCGGATTGCCGCGCGACAGCGTTCGCAATTTAAGCCTGAGGTCAATCGCCTGCATTCCGTTGCGCCGTTTTCAGATGACCGAAAACATGGACGCGACGACAATCCTGAAACGCGACGTAATCGGAGTGCTGTACGTTGACAGCAGTGTGGCGGGCGGCTTGACCCAAACCAGCTTGAAGCTGCTGGAATCGCTGGCGTTCGAGGCGACAAAGTCTTTGGAAAGCGTTCGGCTGATGCACGAAGAAGCAGAGAAGAAAAACATGGAGCAGGAACTTGGCATGGCCCGCGAAGTTCAAATCGCCCTGTCTCCCTCGGCCATCAAAGCGATGGAACATTTCGAAGTCGCCGCCAGCAGCGTTCCTTCTCGATACGTAGGCGGAGATTTTTATGACCTGATTCCGCTGAAAGACAATCGCTTTGTCTTCGTGCTGGGCGATGTTTCCGGCAAAGGAGTCGCCGCCGCCCTACTGGCCGCAATGGCTCAAGGAGCATTACAGGTTCAATTCGCGGGCAACATGCCATTAACCGAAGTCATTACCAGCGTCAACAAAATGCTGGCGTTACGTTCGGAATCGAACCGCTTTATCACCCTGTTTTCTGGCGTGCTCGACGGCGAAGGCCATTTCACTTTTATCAACGCCGGCCATAACCCACCGATACTCGCCCGCGCCACAGGTGAGACCGAAATGCTGGCGACCAAATCAGTGCTGCTCGGCGCTTTTGATTTCATCGAATACAAACCTTTGCAAACTCGCCTGAACCCCGGCGATGTAGTGGTGATGTACACCGACGGTGTAACCGAAGCCACCAACGCCGACAACGAAATGTTTAGCGATGAAAGGCTGGAAGAACTGGTCAAGAAATGCGTCAGCCTTAGCGCCGAACAAATCAAACAGCGCATCCTGGACGAAGTCATACGCTTCACACGCGGCCTGCCTCAAGGCGACGACATTACATTGATTGTGTTAAAGATGAGATAGCCTGTGCAATAAGGTTGGCAGGGATAGTAGCTGAAGCTTGCAAAAACCATCAGGTTGAACAAACAGGTTCGGCGTGTATAATGCCCCCGTCTTAGAAGACTTGTCGGAGCGTAGCACAGCCTGGTAGTGCGCTCGGTTTGGGACCGAGAGGTCGGAGGTTCGAATCCTCTCGCTCCGATTTTTAGAATCAGCAAGTTACGGTCATCTCCGGATGGCCGTTTTTGCTTTTTAGCCCTCGGCCTGGGCCAGGTATGCCGTGTAAGCTTCGAGCGAGCGCTCGTGCATCGTTTCAGGCTTCACATAAGGCCAGTGCTTTTCGAATGCCTCTTCACTCCCTTCCTCTGCTGCAAGATACCTTTCACGCTCTTGCGCCTTGAGCCACTCTTCAACCCACGCGCGCACGTTAGGGTCGCGATTCATCGCCATCCGCGCCGCATGCATAGTCACCGCTGCATTTGAATCAGCCATTTGAATCTTTACCTCAGTTGATCTTGTGATAATGCGTTGAAGCACTCTCGCCGAACTCGGCAATTTACTCCAATCCGGCAATAGTCATACCGACTACAACAGAAAAAGCCGGTCGTACGACCGGCTTTTTAATTTATCTGCACCAAACCAGACGGCTCACTTTGGTAAAAGCTTGAACGAGAGTACTGGCCAGCTTTGGCAAATGCTACTTGGCAGCCAATTCGTTGACATGAGTTGTCAGGCGCGATTTATGTCTAGCAGCGGCGTTGCGATGCAGTATGCCTTTCTGGATTGATTTATCAATTACAGAAACCGTTGCCGACAACAGCACCTGTGCTTCGTCTTTGTTACCGGCGTCAATCGCCACACGCAGTTTCTTGATTTGGTTACGCAGTTTGGTGCGGTGAGTGGTGTTAATCGCGTTACGCTTCTTGTTCTGACGGTCTCGCTTTTCAGCAGATTTATGGTTTGGCATACACTCTAAAACTCCTTGCTTGTTGCAGATGAAAAAACTTGTCCTTTGAAAGGCGGGGAGTATATTGACCGCTCTATCCACTGTCAAGCCGACGACCTGTCCGGTCTTGACACGCATCCGCAAACTCTTGTTTTTCGTTTACCACGCAAGGCGTTTATTATTCGGCTTACGAGTCTGGCAAATCATCACTGGGCAAGCCGACCGTTGTTGCCCAAATCAAAGATAAAAGTGGAATTATATGAACACCGTGACATCAGAAGTTGTTTTAGTTGATGCGCGCACACAAACACAAATGGGGTTCTGGCTGGGAGTTGACGGTGGCGGAACAAACTCCAGAGCGGCCATCGTTGACGAAGCCGGAATTGTTCGAGGTGAAGGCCGATCCGACGCCGCCAATTTATTGCGCGTAGGTTTGGAAAGCGCCGTTTTTCATATCCATCAAGCCGTCAGCGAGGCTTGCCGCGAAGCCGGGATCGAAGTTTCCCAAATCGCCGCCGCCTGCATCGGTCTGGCCGGGGTTTCTCAACCCGATTACCACCGCCAGATGTTGGATGCGTTGAAAACCGCGCTGCCGATTCCGGCTATCCAACTTGAAACCGACGCTCGCGTAGCTCTGGCCGGAGCAACTGACAATCAACCTGGCGTGGTCATCATTGCCGGAACCGGTTCGATAGCCTGCGGCATCAATTCGCGCGGACGGTTTGCTCGCGCAGGAGGCTGGGGGCCAATTATGGGCGACGAAGGCAGCGGCAATTACATTGGCCGCCGCGCTCTGGAAGCCGTCATGATGTCTTACGATTTTCGCGGCGAAGCGACCAGCATGACCGCGCCTGTGCTGCGCCACTTCGGAGTTTCTTCGCCTCCTGAGCTAACGACGGTGATTTACGATTCTTCGCCAAAAGAGAAAGGCGAAGTTCAGGCAAAGATCGCGCAGCTTTCTCGAATCGCAGTTCAGGCCGCCGAGCAAGGCGATGAAGTCGCAATCGGAATTTTGCGCGACGCCGCCAGCGAATTGGCCAAAACCGCCATTGCCGTGATTGACCAGCTAAGAATGGAGAGTGACACATTCCGCGTGGCTTATGTCGGCGGAGTTTTTGAAGCTGGCGAATTGATCCTGAAACCTCTGCGCGAAGAGATTCAAAAGCTTGCGCCGAAGGCAGAAGTCGCTCCGCCACTTGATCCGCCAGTGATTGGAGCAGCGAAAATGGCGCAAGCAATGAGCGACAAATGAATTTATGACCACAACTGAACAGATCAACCCGAACACTGCACAAATTGACCAATTGCCGACGCTGGAAGCGTTGCGCGTCATCAACGCCGAAGACCGCAAAGTCGCCGAAGCAGTCGAACGGGTTTTGCCTGCCATCGCTCGCGCTGTGGATGGCATTGCCGAACGATTGCAACGCGGAGGCAGATTGTTTTACACCGGCACTGGAACCAGCGGACGGCTGGGAGTTCTGGATGCCGCGGAATGCCCGCCAACGTTTGGCGTGTCGCCCGACCTCGTTCAAGGCGTAATCGCCGGAGGTTACGACGCCTGCTACAAAGCCGTCGAAGCTTCCGAAGACGACCGCGAAGCCGGAGCGAAAGATTTGCAGGCGCGTGGATTTGCCGCCAACGACTGCCTGGTTGGCATTGCCGCCAGCGGGCGCACGCCTTACACAATCGGAGCAGTTGAATACGCTCGGCGAATTGGCGCGCTGACCATTTGCATCGTGTGCAATGAAAATTCCGAACTGGCCGCAGCCGCTGAAATCCCAATCGAAGCAATTGTCGGCCCTGAAGTCATCGCCGGTTCGACTCGGTTGAAATCTGGCACAGCTCAAAAACTGGTGCTGAACATGCTTTCGACCATGGCTATGGTACGGCTGGGTTATGTCACCGGCAATCGCATGACCAACCTGAAAACCAGCAACATCAAATTGCGCCAACGCGCTGCTGGTTTGGTGATGGCCGAATGCAAACTGGACAAAGCCGACGCAACCGCCGCGCTGGAAGCCGCTGACTGGGATTTGCGCGTAGCCATAGTCATGGTTAAGACCAATGCTTCACGCAAAATCGCCGAAGCCGCGTTGCAACAATCGAATTTCATCATCGCCCGTGCAGTTTCACTTTTAACCACTTAAACAAGGAGCCACCCAATGCCTCGTATAGGAAGACGAACATTCGTCCAAAGCTCGCTTGCCACTGGCGCAGCGTTGCTGACCGCCAATCAACTTTCAAAGATGCCGACGGCCACAGCCGCAGCGGATTCGTGGATTGACATTCTGCTGGACGAACCAATAGGTCGAATCGCGCCAGAGATTTACGGGCATTTTGCCGAGCATTTGGGTGGAGTTGTTTACGACGGCATCTGGGTTGGCGAAGACTCCAAAATTCCAAACGTCGGAGGCATTCGGCTGGCGCTGGTCGAAGCTTTGAAAAAGATCAAAGCCAGCGCGATTCGTTGGCCGGGCGGATGCTTCGCCGACAGTTACAACTGGCGAGACGGAATCGGCCCGCGCAAAGATCGTCCGCGCCGGGCGAATTTCTGGGTTGACGCTCCCGAATGGCCGAAAGACGCTCCAGACGGCCCGTGGAAACACGACACCAATCATTTCGGCACTGACGAGTTTTTGCGCTTCTGCCAACTTTCAGGCGCCCAGCCTTATCTGGCGGCAAACCTGCGAAGCCTGACGCCGAAAGATTTTTACGAATGGGTGGATTACTGCAATTCGCCTGCGGGCACGACTACGCTGTCCGATCAGCGCGCAGCAGGCGGTCAACGCGATCCGTGGAAAGTTAAATACTGGGGCGTAGGCAATGAGTCGTGGGGATGCGGCGGCAACTTCACGCCGGAAGAATACGCGATGGAATTTCGCCGTTACGCCGAATGGGCGCCTCGCTGGGGAGTGCCGCTGACTTACATCGGTTCAGGGCCGAACGGCGGGGATTTGAGCTGGTCTCGACGCTTCTTTGGGCGTATGGCTGAAAAGGGCGGCTTTGGTCGTTTGTGGGGATGGGCGCTGCATCATTACTCCTGGAATGTAACCGGCGGGCGCACCACCAACTGGTACGAAGGCAAAGGCCAGGGAGTCAACTATCCAAACGAAGAATGGTACGAACTGCTCAGCGAAGCCAACGTCATGGAAAAGCTGATTACCGACAACTGGTCAATCATGGGTGAATTCGACCGTCAGCATCGCGTCAAACTGGTAGTTGACGAATGGGGCGCGTGGTACAAACCCGGCAGCGAAGTTCATCCGTCGCATCTGCTTGGCCAGCAATCAACCATACGCGATGCTGTGCTGGCCGGATTAACGCTGGATATTTTTCATCGCCACGCGGACAAAGTTGCAATGGCCAACGTCGCTCAACTAATCAATTGTTTGCAGGCGCTGTTTTTGGCTCACGAAGACAAGTTCATTACTACGCCGACTTATCACGTGTTTGAAATGTATGCCGCGCATCAGGGAGGCCAATCGCTGAGAACGAACTTTTCGTCACCGCGCGCTCAGTTCAAACGCGGAGACAAAACCATTTATATGCCGGGCTTGAACGGTTCGGCTTCGCTGAAAGACAAACAGTTGACAGTGACCGTGACCAACCCGGATATGAACAACGCTGTTCAATCGGAAATTTCCGTTCACGGCGCAAAGGTCAAAGATGTCATCGTCACTACGCTGACGGCCAAAGACATTCACGCTCACAACAGTTTTGAAAACCCACGCGCTGTCGAACCGCAGTCGGCTCAAGCCGTGATAAAAACCGGCTCAGTGTCTTTCAATTTTGCGCCGGCTTCGGTAACGAAGCTGCAAATAGAACTGGCTTAAATTGGGATTGCGGCCGGGGAGGCAGAATGTTTTTAATCAGATTGCTCAACCTTTTGCTGGAACTGGCCATTCCCGTTGTTGCGATGTTGGCGATCATCTACGGATTTTTCTGGATGCGGGCGGGTTTCAAACAGGCAGAGAATGTGGGCCGCGTTCCATGCCCGCATTGCGCAGAACTGATCAAACCGGAAGCCAGCATCTGCCGATTCTGCCAACGCGAAGTCGGCGATCAGCTCAAAGAAAATAAAACTCCAAGAGGACTTTTTCAGTGACCGAAATTTTAGCTTCACCACAGACCCAACCCGATTGGGCAATTCCTGGCTATCTGGAAATCAAAAACAATCACTTGCAAATCAACGGTGTTGACG
>JAGNMH010000060.1 GCA_017991275.1 Acidobacteriota bacterium | reverse complement strand
GTTTTGGTATGGTCTGCTTCGACAGTTCGCGGACAAATTCACCAGTCACAGCTTTGAGTTTTTCGAGTGTCAACTTTTCCATCTTCGCCCCACGATTACCGAACCAAGTGATATTTCGTCTGTCGTCGCAGCACCCATTCCATTTTGCCAGCGGCGTTCAAGACGGCGTCTTCTTCCTGAGCAACAGACAATTCCTGGCCATCCCATTCCGGTACTGATGTCCGTGAGCCGAGTTCGATGGAAAACCAAGTGTTGGGTATCAGTTTCACGTCGCCGCGACCGGGAACGCCTTCCTGACGATCCCACAAACCGATCAGCGGGCCGGCTCCGTGACCGTTGTCGCCGATGGGATGAGTGTAAAAGGTGCCTTTGATTTTTTCAGCCTTCATCGTCGCAATCGCGTCGGCCAGAACTTCGTTGCCGGTGAGGCCTGGCTTCATCTTTTCCATCAGGATGTCTTGCATGCGGTTGGTGTTGGCCAGAGCTTTTTTGATTCCTGCGGGAGCATCGGTTTCGCCCGCGCGCAGCACGTAAGCCATGTGCTGAGTGTCTGTCGCCAACCCCAGAGCCGTGATCCCGAAATCGCAATGCAGCACATCGCCTCGTTGAATAACAATCGGCGCGTCTTCGGCCAGATTGCTGGGAATGCCGGAGCCTTTACGCTGAACATCCACCGTTGTTTGAAACCAGGTGCCCAGTCCCAAATTATTCACTTGTTGCCGCATCCACCAGACGACATCCTGATTCGTAGTCTTGCCAGGCTTGATGACTTCGCTGGAAAAGGCGCGGCGGATGATCGAATGAACGATCTCCATCATCTGTTTGTAAGTCGGCAGCATTTCCGGCACGCGCACAGAAATATATTCCAGCGGCAGATTTTCGGCGCGAATCAGTCGTTTAGAATACTCCGCTCCGAGTGCCTGTTGCAGCTTTTCGTATTCGGCAGCCGACAAGCCGTCTGAAAAAGCATGCGTTGCTGAAATGTTGACGGCTATGTTTTTAGGGTCGCGCTGAGCAATCAGTTTTCGCAAAGTCGCCCACTGGCTTTCTCCCCACAGTTCGCGGTTTTCGACATCTGGATCACGGTAAACCTGATACAAGCCACCGTTTGAACCTCCGCCAAGCGCCAGCCGTTCAATCCCTTTTTCGCCCTGGTCGGTGAAAACCAGAATCGTCCGCCTCCGCGCAGCAAACACTGTCGGCGAAGTCAACGAACGATACGCCGGGTCTTCGTTGTATTCGCGGCAAATCACCAGCCACATTGCCACGTCATGCTTCCGCATCAATTCGGGCAGGATTTTTTCCAGTCGTAGTTTCAGCCAGCCTTGTTGAATTTCGGCCTGCCGACGCATCGAAGGCAGACGCTTGGGAGTTTGCCCCAGACTAAAAATTGGGGCGGTAATTACCAAGAAAAGCATCAGCAAAAGTGAAGTTTTGTTTCGCATGGTTTTAGACTCTGTGCGCCGTCACCAGTCATTGGTTTTAAGACGACACATCAGCTCTCATTTGGTCAGGCTCAATAATAAAAGCTTTTGTGGTTTTGTCGGAGTATTGCGGCGAACTGCTACCCGCCGAAACAATACAGCTTGCCGTTTTGGTCGCCGATGACGATGCGCCCGCTGGCAATCGCCGGTGAGGCAGACAGTGCGCCTCCTGCATTGAATTCCCACAGCTTGGTTCCTTTCAGCAAATCCAGGACGTAAAAACGTCCGTCGTTCGAGCCAACGTAAACCTTGCCGCTGGCGATTGCCGGTGAAGATTCGACTCGCGCGTTCGTTCTGAAAGTCCATAAGGCTTTGCCGGTTGCGGCGTTCAAGCAATGAACCATTTTGTCGCGTCCACCGATGACAACCTTGTTGCCAATCAGCGCCGCTGAAGAATAAAAAGGAAATTGACGTTGTGGGTGGGTGTAAAGCCAGGCTTGTTTTTTCAGTTTCAGGTTCAGGCTGACAACTTCGTTGTTGAAGTTGCCGAAGAAAAAAGCGGTTCCATTGGTGACAGCCGATGAAGCCGTGTTGCCTCCGGCCGGAACCCTTACGACTTCTTTGCCGTCGGTGACGCGAATGCCGTGGAAAATCTCGTCACAGCCAGCAAAGTACGCAACTCCGTCAACCACCGACGGAGTTCCATGAACGTAATTATCGGTTTTGAAACGCCAGACAGTTTTGCCGTCGCGCATCTGGAAACAGTACAAAGACCCGTCGTAACTACCGATCAAAACTTTGTCGCCGACTATGACTGGCGAGCATTTGATTTCCGCTCCCGTGGCGTAACTCCAAACACCTTTGCCGGTGGCGGCGTTGACCGCGTGGAAAACTCCTACTTGATCGCCAACGAAAACCATTCCGCCGCCGACGGCTGGCGACGATTCCAAAATCATGTCTTTGGTCTTGTACTTCCATTTCAACTTACCGCTGGACAGGTCAACCGCCAACAAGTCGCCCGTGCTGGCTCCGACGTAAACTGTGCCGTCGGCAATCGCCGCCGAAGATTCAATTGATTCGCCAGCATCGTAAGTCCACATCAGTTTCAGATCGTCGGGAACACTTGATGCCGCAACGCCAGTCAGGTTCTGGTTGGCGCGGAATTGCGGCCAGGAATCGGCGGTTTGGATTGGCGCAGTGCCTCGCGCCGTAGCAAGCGGATTGGAAATCAAAAGGTAAAAGGCAAAAGGCAAAAGGCAAAAATAAAAGAACAAGCGCCAACCTTTTGATTTTTGACTTTTGAAATTTGCCTTTTGATTTTCTGTTTCATTCATACGCTTTTTCATAAACCTCCATTGCTCCTTCAAAATTCCAATCGCGCGGATTGAAACCGCCCGTCCATTGTTTGGCGGCTTCTTCGGCCAAACCGGGCAGATTGTTCTTAGAAACTCCGATTGAATTCAGGTTGATAGGCAGCGCGCCTGCCGAGCGCAATTGTTCCAAACGTCTGGCCAGACTTTCAACCGCGTTCGTCTGGTCGGCAGCTTCGCTGGCCAGCCCGGCAATCGTCGCCAGCTCCTTGTAACACGCCCCGACGGCTTCCTTATTCCAGCGAACAACGTGGGGCAACATTAAGCCGATGGCTACGCCATGAGTCGTGCCGAAGTTTTTCGTCAGCGGGTTCGCGCAGGCATGAGTCGCGCCAAGCATCGAATTTTCAATCGCCGTTCCTCCGTAAAACGATCCCAACAACATGGCTCCGCGAGCTTCCAGGTTTTTGGGATCGGCCAAAACCAGTTCGTAATTAGATGACAGCAATCGCCAGGCTTCACGGGCAAACAAGTCTGAAATCGCGTTTCTTTTTTTGGTGACGAAAGATTCGACGGCGTGAGAAATGGCGTCGTAACCGGAAATCGCTGTCAGTTCGGCGGGCATCGTGACGGTCAATCGCGGATCGAGCAACGCGACTTTGAAGGCCGCCTGCTTGTCTCCGCAGGCCATCTTGATGTGAGTTTCGGCGTCGGAAATCAGCGCATAGCTTTGACCATCGCTGCCGGTTCCTGCTGTCGTAGGAACACAGACCATTGGAAGAATGGGCCTGGCATCCTGTCTGGAAGACAACTTGTCGTGTCCCCAGTAATCGCGCATCGTGCCCCCACCGGCCAAAACAAAACCGATGCCTTTGGCGCAATCCATCGAACTGCCGCCGCCAAGTGCGATGATCGAATCAGGTTTGAGCGGTTCGGCAAACCGGCGACCGACTTCAACCATTTCGGTGTCGGGATTTTCGCCGAATCCGCCAAAGTGAAAAACATCAACGCCAGCCGTCGTCAGCAGTTTCGTCGCTTCTTCCACGTAACCGCAGGCCACCATTCCAGCATCGGCGACCAGCAAAGTGCGTTTGAATCCAAGTTCGCGCGCGATCTGGCCAAGTTGCTGAAAAACTCCCAGGCCGAAGATCACGCGGGTGCGTAGGTGAAAATCGAAAGACTCCATTTTGATGTTTTACTTCTCTGCTCGACCAACCATCAGCTATGCGAAATCAATTTCGACGAAGCTCAGATTGATCGAAGCTTTTTGGCAGGCGAGCCGCAAACAGGCGTGATAGGTCGCCAGCTTTTCGTCCACCGCCACGGGCAACGTGAAAAAAATGATTTGAGTAATGCTGTGTTGTTTAATCTGTTCGGCGACCGTCAAGCTGTGCGCTTCGATTTCGTCGCCGACCAGCAAATGATCGTAGTAAGGAATCGGCTCGGTCGGTGTCAGCAAACCGAACTCGCCAGAAAGAATGAAAAAGCCAACACCGCAAGTCAGCGCGGCGGAATAAATTCGCCGGATTCGTTCGCTGCGATAACGCCGGATGGCGGGCAGAGGTTCGTCCTCGGTTTCTTTTTCAGCCGAACAGTAAGTCGAAAAAATTGTCATCGTTTATTTCGTTTTACGAACTGCGAACTTCAACCCTGACCACGTCGCGTCAACCGCACAGACTTTGTAATCCACCAAGCCAGCGGCCAGACCGGTTTCGCGGACGATGTTTTGATTCAAATCCGTCGCCAGTCCTGAAGCCTGTTTCGGCCAGATCATCCAGATTCCGCCGTTGCCGGTCAGTTCGCGCATTTCGTTGACGCGGTCTTCCAGTTCGGCGCGCATTCGCAGAAACCAGAGAATCAATTCTTCGTTCCCAGAAGCTTTCTTTTTGAACTTCACGCCGTCTGGCAATTCGCCCAACGTAGCTTCAAAATCTTTCGGGGCGTTGACCAGCGCGACGGTCATGCTTGCTTTGATGCCCAGCTTTTTCGGCAGCGGCGTGCCTGAATATCCGGCCAGATTTGATTCAGGTTTGACCGGATTGGCTGGCGGGTTGGCGATGGCGGCTTTCAGCGAGCTGCGAATTTTGCTCCAGGTGGTGAACGTCGCATCAGGCAGCAATCGTTTGATGCGTTCGACTTTTTCCGGCTCGCCTTCGACAAAGACAAGCGGAACAGCGCGCGTGGCTTTGTATCCGCGCAAACCGGTTCCCACTTCCATTCCGTGCGAAGCCGCTCTCGACAAATCAATCACGAAGGCGGCAGGCGGGTCGTTCCGCAAGGCTTTATAACCTTCGCCGTCCAGTTCGCTGTATTCGACTTCGTACCCGGCGGCTTTGAGCTTTGCAATTCGCTCTGCTGCTTCTTCGGCTTTCCAGTGAATCAATCGCACACGAGTCATAAACAACTTCCTTATCGCGATAACAGAAGCGGGATAACATCCGATGAAGAATGCTATCCCGCGTATTTTGGCACACCTGTTTTGTTTACTGAGCAGCCTTGCTGGCTTTCGCCTCTCCGCCGCCTGCGCCAACCGCCAACGAGAAAAGCTGATTGCGGTTCATGATGAACAGCGCGCCATTGGCAGGAACCGGGCTGGAATAAACCGAACTGCCCATGTTCATTTCGCCGATCAGTTTCTTTTCGCGCCCGGCTTGCAGAATAGCCACATCACCGTCTTCGTCGCCCAGGTAGACTTTGCCGTCAATCACAACTGCCGATCCCCAGATGGCGGCGAACATATCGTGTTGCCACAGTTCCTTGCCGGTCTTGGCATCCAAACAATGCAGGAATCCGCTGAAGTCCGGGTAATACAGCAAACCATCATGCAAGGCCGGGGTCGAAACCGAGCGGCGAATCTTGTCGAAATGCCAGACCATTCCGTCTTTGGTGATGTCGCCGCGCTTGGAGGCGTCAATGCAATAAGCGTGGCCTACGCCTTCGCCGTGTTCGGGGTCCTGGCCGTTGGCAATGTAAACCTTTCCATCGGCGATGATCGGCGTCGCAATCAATTCATTGCGCGTTTTTGGCCAGACGGAATCTTTGGGGTTGGAATCGAACGACCAGAGCAGCTTGCCAGCCGTGGCCTCGTAACCGCGAACCCAGCCGTCGCCTTCGCCGACAACGACTTGAACCACATCGCCGACTTTGCCTACCGCAGGTGAAGACCATTGCCCGTGTAAAATCCTGTCGCCGACGTTGTTCACTTCCCAAACCAGCTTGCCGGTGTTTTTGTTGACCGCAATCATCGAAGGAGCTTTGGGCGAAGGAACGTTGACGTGACTTTCGTCCTGTCCGTTCGAGGTGCTGATGAAAATCAAATCGCCATACATGACCGGTGAAGAGTTGGCCATGTTGTGCGGATGATCGCCGACTTCTTCAATCATATCGAACTTCCAGATGATGTCTGCATCAGTCTTGCCGGTGAATTTTTCGTCCTTGACCGGGCCGTTGTTTTCACCGTCGCGAAAACCTTTCGTGTCCAAGCAGACCAGTTCAGCGCGGTTAGAGACGTAATAAAGCTTGTCGCCTTCAACCAGCGGCGAAGAGCAAACCCCCTGAAAAGGCCAATCATTGACGCGCCCGGCAGTCAGTTTTTCATTCGTGTGTTGCCACAGGTACTCGCCTGTCTTTTCATCGAAAGCCATCAAAACGCCGCGGTCGTTCGGCTGTTTCGGATCGCGCAAAGCTTCGTTGTTAGTGCCGATATAAACCTGCCCTCCGGCGACAACCGGATTGCCGTAACTTTGCGAACCGATGGCAGCGACCCATTTGACGTTGATCTTTTTGGCAACGTCCCAAGTCGTTGGCAAACCTTTCATGTTCGAGACCATGTTGCGATCAGGCGTTCCACCCCACATCGGCCAATCACCTCCGCCTGGGTCAGATGCCAGGGCAGGTCTGATCGGTGAAAGCCAGATGATTGCAGCGGCGAGCACAATGGCGCTCAAAAGTAAAAACGACTTCGGTACATGTGACTTCATAAAATCTCCTCTAGGTAAAGCTTATGTCTATTCTTCCTCTCCAACGATTCTTTCAATTTCTATGGCAAGTGCTGGCACTTTGTTTGTCAAAACATCCCAGACTATGTCGTAATCAACATCCAGATAATCGTGAATCAAGCGATCTCTCATACCGGCCATTCCCCGCCAATCAATTTGCTGATGCTTGCGACGTAACTCATCCGGCACTCGCTTGGTTGCCTCGCCAATGATTTCTAGACTCCGCGTGCAAGCTCGCTGTAGCGTTTCGTCTGCCTGAAATTCCGCCTGATTGACGCCGGTCAGCCGTCGCACAAGATAGCTTGCTTCCTTGTGAATATGCCCAAGATATTCAGTCACTGATAACGACATATTCAGCCTCTTGGACTATTCGAGGTTTCAGGTAAGAGCTAAGCGATTCCGGCGTCACCAACTCGACTCGCCGCGCGAACAAGCCTTCAAGGTAATCGCCTACTCGCATCAGGTTGTCGAACGTCTTTTGACCGGCGGCAAACTCGATCAGTAGATCAACATCGCTTCCATCACGTTGCTCGTTTCGCGCAAACGACCCAAACAGCCCAAGCCGCGCGACCCCTGAATTTTGCAGGTCGGCTTTGTGATTATTCAGAAGCGTTAGTACTTCTTGTTTGCTCTCCACTGCCATAATTTTTATTTGTTTGGTGTGACTTTGATGTTGTCAAAAAAGGCTTCATTGGCGCTGTCGCAGAAAATGCCTGCGCTGCCCATGCGGTTCCCAATCGGGTCAGTCCATTCTATCAGCCAGTCGGCGGGTTCGGCTTCGTTCGCCGCCCAGACTTTGCCGCGAGCGCGAGTTTTGCCGTTTGGCATGTTCTGCACCTCCAGTTTCAGTCTGTACCAGGTTCCGGCTTTCCAGGCGAAAGGTTTGCTAAAACTGCGTTTGGGTTCGATTTGCCACGAACGCAGCTCGACCTTTTGAATGTTGCCAAACAAGACCAGTTCATAACGCTGAGCCACGACTCCGACATCTCCCATCTGACGGCGTTTTTCGATACCGTACACATCGGCCTGGATGGTGTAATTCGCCGTCTCAACCGCGCCAAATGGCGAACGAGTGCGTTTGAAAATGCCGTTGTCTGGTTTCTTGACTAAAACTTTATTGCCGTCCACTTCGCGCACGGTGTATTTGATTGGCAGGCCGCCAGCGTTTAGCCAGTAGCTCGGAGCCTGATCCACAGTCACCTTGCTGAAATCTTCAGTGTAAGGCAGCGCGGGAATGATGCGGATGCGCGCATTGCCGGTAACGCCGGCGACAGTTGCTTTCAGTTGGCCGCCTTGCAGACCGCTATCAGCAGCGGCGGTGAATTGATTATTGGCCGCGCTGCCTTTCACCCCTTCAGCCGCCCAGGTCGCCCCAGTTTCGGTTTTGATGAAACGGCCTTTGTCGTCGAACAAATTGACTTTGAAGCTCTTTGTTTCGCCGGGTTTCATTACCAGATCAACCGGCACGACTTGCACGTGAGCGACTTTGGCATCAGGGGGAGCGACATCGGCTTTTTCAACGACTGGCGGCAGTGGGGCCGTTTTCTTTTTGCCAATGGCGTAAATGTGTTTGGTCGAAACGAAGTAAACGCGCCCGCGCGAAACCGCTGCTCCGCCGATAATTTGCTCGTTGGCGGCAACGGCTTCGTCGCCCGATTCGGTTTTCAGACTTTCCTGGGTTATAGGTTCCAGTTCATCTTTGTCCAGAATCTGGCATCCGGTCGGAGTGGGCTTCAGAATGTAGAACACGCCGTTTTCAGTGCCGACATAAATTTTGCCGTCGGCCAAAATCGGCGAAGCTTTTTGAATCGTGCCCAGATTCTGTTCCCACAGCTTTTTGCCGTCGGCCAGATTGAACGCAAACAGGTTTGCTCCGGCGTCAACGAAGTAAATCAGATTGCCGTCAATTACCGGCGAAGCCGGGCCAAGCTGGTAATTGTAAATTGCGTATTTGATTTTGTCCGCATTGGAGGTTTTGGTGATAGAACCTTTGGCGCGCAAATCAATCGCGGCCAGATGCCCCATCTCGCTGACATCAATGTTTTCTTCCTGATGACTGACGTATGCGATTCCGTCTTTGACAACAACGCCGGGGTTCACGCCACGTTTGGACATCGGGTAATTCCAAACGGGTTCGCCGGTGGCCACTTTCATCGCACTGACCGATCCATCGCCGCCGCCTGCAATCAAGAGTCGAGTGCCGTCAATCGTTGCGACAACCGGCGTCGAGTAAGTTGTGTCGTAAGGTCGCCCTCCGGGAGTGCTAACCCAAATGGCTTCGCCAGTTAGTTTATCAAAGGCGTAATAGCGGTGACGCCGCGACGCAATATCGCCAAAGCCGTCTGTGACCGTGCTGACGATAACCATATTGCCCTCAACGATTGGCGAAACGGTTCGTCCGCCATGGGTCGTCCACGCGCCAAATTCGTCAGTCAGCGAACGTTGCCACAGAAGCTTACCGGCAAACGATAACGCAACCAGTTCGTTGCAAACTCCAAATGCGTAAACATTGCCGGTGACGGGATCGCCCACAGGCGAAGACCAGGCGGCTCTGCGGGGCGGCACGTCGCTGGAATAAACATTGAACTTGTGTTCCCAGATCATCTTGCCTGTGTCGGCGTCCAGCGCCAGCACGCGCTCCTGGAAGGTTTCGCCTTCGCCGGAGGTGTTGAAAATAAAAACCCGGCCATTCATGACAATCGGAGCCGAGCGTCCGCCATAAGGAGCTTTCCACAGCAGGTTGTCACCGTCCTTTGACCATTTTTCCGGCAAGCCTTTTTCCGGCGAAACGCCGTCACGCGAAGGCCCACGCCAATCTGCCCAATCGCTGCCGGATTTGGCGCGAGCAGGCGATTGCGCCGAACTACCGCTTTGGAACGCGAAAAGTGAAAACGCGAAAACTGCCAGAACTAACAATGCGAAACGATTCAGATTTGATTTCATATAGCGATCCTATGAACAAGAGATGATCTTGTGAACGAGTAAAAATTGAAGGTATGCCTCGTTCACTAAAGACTGATTTTTAACCTGTTCGGTTGCGATGATTTTCTTGACGTGTTTGAAGCCAAACTATAATTTGCTGTAGACCACAGTTCAAGACGAGTTTCCCGAAACCTGACAATGGAAGGTTGCGTTTTTGTCTTTGTCAGGGCTTGTCTCATCAAGGCTGGTCTGCTTGGAAATCAAAACAGCAAATTGGAAGGCGACACGATAGCCATATCATTTGGCTAAAAATTCCGTCTGGCGGAATGGGCAGCCATTTCAACAATTTGCACAAGCTGTTGTACGCTTCCGCCGGAGTCAAAATCATGCCAAAAATACTAATTGTTTTGCTGACGTTGTTGCTGACGCCTTTGTATTCGCTGGCCCAAAACGCAAATCCCGCACTGAACGAAGAATTGATCACAGCCGCGCGCAAAAGTAACGTCGAAGCGGTTAAGACCTTGCTCGCCAAAGGCGCTGATGTCAACGCCAAGACCGAATACGGAGCGACACCGCTGTTTTTTGCCTGCGACCGCGGCAATGTCGAGATCGTCAAGTTATTGCTGGCCGCCGGAGCAGACATTGATACCCGCGACAGCTTCTATAAATCCACACCGATCAACTGGGCCGTCCAACGCGATCAAGCCGAAGTCGTCAAGTTGTTGGTTGAGAAGAAACCCGCCAGCAAGGAACCGACAACTGCGATGGCTGTCATGATGGGGCAGACCAAAACGGTGCAAACGCTGCTTGGCCTTGGCGACTTCAAGCCAGAGTCATTGACGATGTGGCTGACGATCTCTGAAAAGAATGACAACAAGGAAATAGCCGAAGTCCTGAAAAAAGCCGGAGCCAAGCCCAAACCCAAAAACAATTACAAAGTTGATGCGACATTGTTGCCTTCTTATGTGGGGACGTTTCGTGCCGATGACGGCGACAGCATTGTGATGACCATCAAAGACGGCAAGCTGATCGGCACTTCTCAAGGACGAAGTTACACCGCTGTCGGCACTGCTGAGCATCAATTTGAGTTGGAAGAGGTTCCGGGTATTGAACTCATCTTCAATCTGGAAAGCGGTAAGGTCGTCAGCATCAGAATTAAAGAACCAGGCAAAGACGGCATCTACAAAAGAGTGGAGGGCAAATGAAATTACGATTCTCAATCTTCATCGCCATCTCGGTTGTAGCGTGTGCAACCCTGGCGCAGGCGCAAAACTGGCCAGCGTTTCGCGGCGAAAAAGCTGCGGGCGTTGCCGAGGGCAAATCAACGCCAGTCAGTTGGGACGTAGAAAAGAACTCCAACATTGCCTGGAAGGTCGAAATTCCCGGCTTGGCGCACGCCAGCCCGATAGTCTGGGGAGACAAGGTTTTTGTCATCACCGCCATCAGCAGCGACCCGAAATCCGTGTTTCGTTCAGGCTATTTTGGGGATGTGGATTCAGCCGCGGATCTTTCCAAACATACCTTCAAGGTTTATTGCCTGAACAAAAAGACCGGCAAGATAGAGTGGGAAAAAGTCGCTTACGAAGGTATTCCCAAAACCAAACGTCACATCAAATCCAGCTTCGCCAGCTCGACCCCCGTCACCGACGGTAAATACGTCGTTGCCTTTTTTGGTTCCGAAGGGCTGTATTGTTACGATTTGAAAGGCAAACTGAAATGGAAACAGGATTTGGGCGTGCTGGATTCCGGGTGGTTTTTCGACCCCGATTACCAATGGGGCACGGCCAGTTCGCCGGTTATTTACAAAGACCTGGTCATCATTCAATGCGACATTCAAAAAGGTTCGTTCATTGCGGCCTACAGTTTGAAAGACGGCAAACAGGTCTGGAAAACCGAGCGCGCCGAAATTCCTTCGTGGGGATCGCCGACCATTGTCGAAAGCAAACAGCGCGTTGAAATCGTGACCAATGCCACCAAAGCCGCGCGCGGTTACGACCCACTGACCGGCAAAGAATTGTGGAAGCTGACCGGCAACCCGGAAGTGACTTCAACCACGCCGATTGCCGCGAACGACCTGATTTTCATCTGCAACAGTTACCGCCCAAACCAACCGATCTACGCGATAAAACAGGGTGCAGCCAACGGCGACATTTCGCTGAAGCAGGGCGAAACGACCAACGAATTCGTCGCCTGGAGCATTCAGCGCGGAGGCAGTTATCAACCGACGCCGCTGGCTTATGGCGAGCATCTTTATGTTTGCAATAACGATGGCATATTGCGTGTTTATAACGCCAAGACCGGTGAGCGGTTGTACCAGCAACGCATCAGCGACAAAGCCGGTTCTTACAGCGCCTCGCCAATCGCTGCCGACGGCAAGGTGTATTTCAGCAGCGAGGACGGTGAGGTTTTCGTCATCAAAGCCGGAGCAAAATTCGAGTTGCTTTCAACCAATCCGGTCGGCGAGGTGATGATGGCCACGCCTGCAATTTCCGACGGCATGATTTTTATTCGCGGCCAGAAACATTTGATTGCGGTGGCGGACAAGTCCACGCAAAACCAGAAAGCTTCAAAGTAGGAGTGTTGATTGAATGAGATTACTGCTTGGAATTTGTATTTTTGCCTGTTTGGTTTCGCTGCCCGCGTTGGCGCAGGAAAAAGAAACCGAGCATACACTCAAGCTGACGGCAGGCCAGAAATCGCCTCCTGCGACGCTCGCCGACATGTCCTGGATGATTGGAAATTGGACGGGCAAAGCGCTTGGCGGAGTAACCGAGGAAGTTTGGACTGCTCCGTCTGGTGGTGTGATGTTGGGGATGTTTCGGCTAACCAAAAACGACAAGCCGGTCTTTTACGAACTGGTCACTTTGACTGAAGAAGGCGGCAGCCTGATTATGCGCCTGAAGCATTTCAATCCGAACATGACCGGCTGGGAAGAGAAAGACAAAGTCGTGGAATTCAGATTCCTCGGCAAAAAAGATGGCTTGATTCATTTTGAAGGCATGGCTTTTAAGCCTGAAGGCAAAGACGCCTTCACGGTCTATCTGGCAATTGAATACAAAGACGGCAGCATCAAGGAAGAGACTTTTCGTTACACGCGAGTTGGAAAGGAATGATGACGATTCGCCACGCTGAACCTGAGGAAGCTGCAAGGCTGACCGAAATCGCCTTTGCCGCCAAACGTCATTGGGGCTATCCCGAAAGCTGGATTGAAGCCTGGCGCAAAGAGTTGACGATCACCCCAGATTTCATCGAACGTCACAGAGTTTTCGCTGCCACCGATAACGGCATTCCTATGGGCTTTTATGCCGTGGTCACTTCCGGCGATTCGACTAAACTGGAGCATCTGTGGGTTTTGCCTGAATTGATTGGCAAAGGGCTTGGACGCCAGTTGTTAAAACATGCGCATTACCGGGCAGCAATGGCTGGTGTAAAGGTCATTGAAATTGTTTCCGATCCAAATGCCGAAGGTTTTTACCTGAAAGCCGGAGCGCGAAAGATCGGCGAAATGATTTCCACAATCGAAGGGCAGGAAAGAAAACTGCCTCTTTTGGCACTTGATATTCTTGATATTTTTGAAATAGGAGACATTCCCAAATGAAAAGACCGACAATCGTATTACTTTTTGCGGCGTTGATAACTCTGGCCGCTGTCACAACCACGAACCATTCGTCGGTTGAAGCCAAAGTCGGATCGAACTGGGCGCAGTGGCGCGGCCCGGATTCGCAGGGCATTTCCTA
>JAGNMH010000698.1 GCA_017991275.1 Acidobacteriota bacterium | reverse complement strand
GGGTAAATTTACGGGGCTGGGGGTGGAGATCATCAATGCTTGAATAACACTTGTTTAACATTAAAGGCACACTATTCCCTGCCTGCCGGATGGCAGGCGATTAATTCAACAGGCCATCTGTATCAAGGCAGGCACCTGCCTCGATACACGAAGCCAATCTATAAAACACACAATTGAGTAATCAGATTATTGCCTGCGCATTCGCCGGGTAGTGTGTGCAGAAAGCTTACGGGGGTAAAGCAGAAGGGCTAAGAATATGAATAATTAAGTTGATATTGCTGGCGATGCGCCGATCTTCTGATCGTTACGCTTTTTGGCAATTAGCGGCAAACAACCAAGCCTATGGATGGTGAGTCAACAAGGCTCAAGTAAATACCGCCGAACGAGCAACTTCAATGAACTATCAGTGACCTATTAAGGATTTGAAGGGCATTTGCCTGAAGAACTCAAGCGGGATGGGATGCTAGAGACAAAGATTAAATACTATGCTGGTAACTTAGTGTCAAGTATTAAAGCCACAATAAATAAGGAAAACTTTCTCCTCTTATAGCTTATGGAAAAATTTACAGGACGGTTAATACAAAATGTGCGATCACGGTACAGCATTTAGATATTAGAAACGCTTGAGTGGTAATTTTAGTTTTCCATTTTGAACTTTCTGGCTCGCTCAATGAACCAGTGCAGGTTGAAGACGACTGCCAGCAACGCCCAGGCAGTCCCAATACTCAAATACAACCCTCTATATTTCGCTACATCCCAAACGAACGGGTTGCCGACCAGCCACCGACCATAATCTTCGCGCCACCAGTCAATGTCGTTCATATAGACCAACATGCCGATCAAAAAAGGAATAGCGCTGCCGATTGATGTCAAAAGAGCGGCGACCAACCAGGTAAAGTTAGCGCTCATTCTTTTCAGAAAATGGCGTCGTAACAGAGCAGCCGTCAGCGAGTAACAAAACAGGTACAGGTTCATTACAGTCATCCAGCGAGTTGCACCTACGAATTCTCCCAGGTTACTGAATGTCGGAAACAGTCGCCACCAAACCGAGCTAATGACATAAGTCGCCGCAACCATCACTACAGTCCAAGCCAGTCCACTGGCCGAACCGCTGAAGAAGAAAAAGCTGAGCAGGCGTTTCAATCCCGTCGCCGGCACGCTGCGTAACACTCTGGCTCCGGGCCAATCGCGTTCGCTGACGGCGGTCAAAATCGAAAAGGCAAAAATGACGTTAAACGCCAGTTGCCAAACAATAACCGGATCGTGAGTAGCTTCGACCCAGCTTCCCAGCAAGGCCGCTGCTCCGCCAATCGTCCAGATTGCGGTCAGATAAAGTCGAACCGGCAACGCTCTATTTGTAGATGCCGGTTTAATCAAAGCAACCGAAAGCATCATCAACAGTCCAATCAGGCAACCGTATGTCAGAGCAACGATTCCCACCCATTGCCAGAAATTGGCGCTGCCGATTTTGCTGCCAATGCCTTCCCACAGCATTCCGCCGGAAATAACCATCACGCTGACGTAACCGCTGACAAACTGGCTGAAGGCAATCAAGCCCAGGATGAATTTGAAGGCGCGACCGACAGGCAGACAGGCTATGAAAATGGCTACCTGGGTGGCCAAAGTAACGGCGATGAAACCAAGCGCCAGCACAACCGCCATCGAAGGCAGATCAATCCCGCGCAAAAAATAAGTGAAAGTCAGAAATGGCAAACAGGCGCTGAAGATCATTACCGTCAACATGACGGCGGCCAGCATTTTTCCGGCAATGATGCTGCGAGGTTTGATTGTTGTGATGAACAGCAGATCAAGGTTGGTTTCAGAACGTTCAGCCGCCAGCCGTACTCCGCTGTAAAGCGGCACAAAGAGCATGCTGACCGCCAGCATAATTCCGAACAGAATCATGAAAACCGTTCGCCCGGAATCAAAGCTGAAGCTCAAATCTCCTGCCGTCAGCAGATAAATTCCAATCGCCAGAATTTGAATTGCTAACAATATCAGCAGAGCCGTGATGACGAATCGGCTTTGAACCGCCTGACGCAATTCTTTGACGACAATCGGATTCAGCCAATCGTTGAAACGCGCGGCCAGAGCTTGTTTCGGCTGAGCAGAGTTAGTGAGTTCGGCTTCGGCTGTCATTGCACGACTCCTTTGGTGATGTTCATGAAAATTTCTTCCAGGTTGGCGCGCTGCTGTTTGAATTCGACTACGCGATAACCGCGCGCGACTAACGCCGCCAGCAATTCCGCGCAAGCTTCGTCGGTTCCGCTGATTTCGGCAGCGACTTCTTCGCCGATGAATTTGGCGGCTTCGATGAAAGGCATTTGCAGCAAATCGCGGTGAAGCTCTTCGTGCCGTCCAAGCGTGCGAATCAAAACCGTTCTGTGCGGAACGTTGTCGCTGAGCAAATCGGAGATGCCGCCAGCCATCAGGATTTTGCCGTGTTCGATGATGATCGCGGCGTGACAGATTTCGGCAAGCTCGGTCAGGATGTGCGAACTGATAAGAATTGCTTTGCCTTGTCCGGCCAGCGCGCGCAGCAGTTCGCGCAATTCGATTCGCGCTCGTGGATCAAGCCCAGCCGCCGGTTCATCCAGAATCAAAACCGCAGGGTCGTGCAGCAGAGCGCGAGCCAACGTAACTCGTTGTTTCATTCCTTTCGACAGCGCCACCAGCATCTTGTCGCGTATGCCGCTGAGGTTCGTGAACTCTTCAATGCTTTCGACTGTTTGCGTGCGTCTTGCGCCCTTCAAGCCATAAGCCCGCGCAAAAAAATCCAGGTATTCGTGAACCGAAATGTCCCGATGCGTGGGCAGCGAATCCGGCACATACCCCACCAGTTGCCGAGCGCGCTCCGGGTCTTCGATAACTGAAACTCCGTCAATCGTCGCCTGCCCGTCGGTCGGTTCGTCCAGCGTCGCCAGTATTCGCATCGTAGTCGTTTTGCCAGCTCCGTTTGGGCCGACGAAGCCTACGACCTGCCCGGAAGCGAATGAAAACGACACGTCGTCAACTGCGCGCGTCGAGCCGAAATACTTTTTCAGATTGGAAACTTCGACTTTCATAGTTTTGCTCACCCGCTTGCTAACGCGCGCGGTACTGATCCGAAACCTCGCCTCCCACGCCGTAAACCAGATTTCGCCCGGTGCGAGCTTTGACGTTCTTCAAACCTTCTTCGACAAACGGAGTGGCGTTGAGCACGGCCAGATAGCAGTTCGGCATCAAAACCTCCTGCGGTTTGTCGCCTAAAGTTTTGAATTTCTTCAACCAGTCATCGCTATAAACTTCGCGCAAACTTGAAGGCGTGCCTGCGGCTTTCAACTCGGTCGCTTTTAGTGAAGCCTGCGCTCCGGCGGCGATGTTCGTGGCTGAATGAATTTTCCCGCCGGCGTCAGCCCACCAGATTTGAATGATCTCTACGCCTAAACCATTGACCAGAGTCGTGTTGCCGTCGGCTGATTGTCTGATGTTCAACCGTTCGCGCCGGGCTTCGTTTTTTCTCAGCTTGAAGAATGCCGGAACTCGCGCCGACACCCAGCCGGATTCCAGATGTTGATCGTTCGTCCAGTCAATCGTGCGTTCTGGAATT
>JAGNMH010000697.1 GCA_017991275.1 Acidobacteriota bacterium | reverse complement strand
CGTTTTGCTGATGGACATTGGCTTGCCGGGAATGTCCGGCATCGAAGGCGTCAAGGAAGTAAAGCGCCGCTGGCCGCAAGTGTTGATCCTGATGTTGACCGTGTATGAAGACAACGACCACATCTTTCATGCTCTGTGCGCCGGAGCTTGCGGTTATCTGCTGAAGAAAACGACTTCGGAGCAATTGTTGGGAAGCATACGCGATGCGATCACCGGTGGTGCTCCGATTTCGCCTGAAATCGCCCGGCAGGTGATCAACCTTTTCCAGCGATTTGCGCCACCAGATCACGCCGATTACGGTCTGACTCCGCACGAAAAGCGCCTGCTGAAACTGATCGTGGACGGCCATCATTACAAATCAGCGGCAGCGGAGCTTGGCGTCACGGTCAACACCATCCTGTTTCACGTCAAAAGCATCTACGACAAATTGCACGTCCATTCCAAATCCGCCGCCGTAGCCAAAGCTCTGCGCGAGCACCTGATTGATTGAGCCTTCACCAAAGTCTTCCGCCAAGCCACCGGCCTGACTCCGCGCGCGTTTCGCAACGCTGCGATTTCAACTCCTTGACTTCTTAAACGCTGTTGAACTAAACCGGCTCTGCATTGAGGTCGTTGTTCTGACGCGCCTGACAATCTCTGTTGAAACCCATTACCATGAGTCTGTTATGAAACCACTGAAACTCTGTCTGAGTCTGCTGCTGATCGTTTTCGCCATTTGTTTCGTCTGGCCTGTGTCACCCTCGACAGCAGCGATGCAAGACGTGCAATTCAATCGGGACATTCGCCCGATCTTCTCCGACCGCTGTTTTTATTGTCACGGGCCGGATGAAAAGAATCGCAAGGCGGGTTTGCGTCTGGACACGTTTGAAGGCGCAACCAAAGATCGGGGCGGGTATATGGTGATTGCTCCGGGTAAGCCTGACGAGAGCGAGTTGCTAAAACGTGTTACCGCGCACGACAGCAGCGCAATGCCTCCGGCTTCGGCAAAGAAAGCCGCGATCACTCCGCAAGAAGCCGAGCTGCTGCGGCGCTGGATTGCTCAGGGCGCAAAGTACGAAGGACATTGGGCGTTCCAGCCGTTGGCCAAACTTCAACCGCCTGCCGTCAAAAACACCAAATGGGTTCGCAACGGAATTGACCGGTTCATTCTGGCGCGATTGGAAAGCGCGGGGCTTCAACCTTCGCCGCAGGCCGATGCGCGCACGTTGATTCGCCGCTTATCGCTGGATTTGGTTGGCTTATTGCCATCGCCAACTGAAGTCGAAGAGTTCGTCAAAGCCTTCGGTACGGGGAGCGGTAGTGACCTGGCTTACCAGGCGTTGGTCGAACGGCTGCTCGCTTCGCCGCATTACGGCGAACGCTGGGGCAGGCATTGGCTGGATCAGGCGCGGTATGCCGATTCCAACGGCTACACGATTGACGGCGAGCGGGTCATGTGGCCTTACCGCGATTGGGTGATTCAGGCTCTTAACGAAGACAAGCCGTTTGACCGTTTCACCATCGAACAACTGGCGGGCGACCTGCTGCCAAGCCCTTCAGACCCTCTCTTGGCAAAATCCCAACTCGTCGCGACAGGCTTTCACCGCAACACGGTCATCAACGAAGAAGGCGGCGTTGACCCCGAACAGGCGCGCGTCGAACAGGTCATGGATCGCGTCAGCACGACTGGCGCAGTTTGGCTTGGCCTGACCGTAGGCTGTGCGCAATGCCACACGCACAAATTCGATCCGATCACGCACAAAGAGTATTACCAGATGTTCGCGTTCTTTAACTCGACGCTGGACGTGAACAATCAAGGCCCGACCGTGACCGTCCAACGCGGCGAGATGTTCGGCAAACCGGAAACGAACACAGAACCCACTGTCGCCAGAGGCAGACAGATGCCAATGGGTGAATTGAAGCAGGGCGATTGGGAAAAGATGGAAGTCGCGCGGCTGGAACGCAGTCCAGCGGTGATGGCTCCGAACAAACCGGTGGAGTGGGTGTCCTTTGATCCAGTCAAATTCGACACCGAAGCCGCAGGCAAATTGCAGCGCCTGGAAGACGGTTCATTTTTGATTACGTCGAACGCTTCGGTAAACGACGCCTATAGGATTTTGGTCAGGATCGCTTCGCCGCGAGTCGCCGCCGTGCGCTTGCGCGTGCTGCCGCATGAAGCTTTGCCCAAAAACGGCCCAGGCTTGGGAGCCGATGGATCATTTGCCTTGAGCGAGTTTTACATTGATTCGGAAGGCGGGCGACACGGCTTCGGTGATGCTTTTGCCGATGACGAACAAAGCGCCTATCCCGCGCGCTCTGCCAGCGATGGCGACCGGCGCACCGGTTGGTCAGTCAACACCAACAGCTCGCACGAAGCCGTTTTTGTCTATGCCCAGCCGAAAAATTTTGCCAGCCGCCAAATCCAATTCGTGATGCGGCACGAAGCCGAAACCGGACGCGGCATCGGCCATTTCAAACTCGAAATCGCCACTGAAACACCGCATGATGCGCGCGGAGCGGCCTTGCTGGCGGCGTTGAAACTTCCGCTCAATGCGCGCTCACCCGAACAGCAAACGATGGTGGATGCGGGCTTTGCTTCGGCGCGCGCAGTCAGAGAACGACAGGCGGGCAATGCCGTTATGGCGATGGTCATGCGCGACATCAACGTGCCGCGTGAGTCATACATTTTCACGCGCGGCGATTTTACTCGGCCAGACAAAGCGGCGGGATTGTTGCAGCCGGGCGTCATCAGCGCGATTGCGCCCGCTTTACCTGAAACCGGCAAACCGCGCACCCGCCTAGACCTGGCCAAGTGGCTGGTTGATCCGGCAAATCCATTAATGCCACGAGTGACGATGAACCGCATTTGGATGCGTTATTTCGGTCGTGGCATTGTCGAAACCGAGGAGGATTTCGGAACACAGGGAATGCCGCCCACCCATCCCGAATTGCTCGACTGGTTAGCCGGTGAATTCATCCGGCAAGGCTGGAGCCTGAAATCCATGCACCGTTTGATCGTCACAAGTTCGACTTATCGCCAGTCTTCAAACTTCAATCCAGCATCTAACATCCAAAATCCAACATCTTCTCCTGATCCGCGCAATCTGCTGCTTTCACGCCAGGAACGATTCCGCGTCGAAGCCGAAATCGTCCGCGATGCGGCCTTGAGCGCCAGCGGATTGCTGAACCCGAAAATCGGCGGCCCCAGCGTGCGACCTCCGCAACCCGACGGCGTCTATGCCTTCACGCAAAACAAAAAGAACTGGGTGGCCGCACCGGGAGCCGAACGCTTCCGTCGCGCTTTGTACACGCAGTTTTATCGCAGCGCGCCGTATCCCTTGTTCACGACGTTTGACTCGCCGGATTTTCAACAGGTTTGCACGCGGCGCTTTAGGTCGAATACGCCGTTGCAATCATTGACGCTGGCGAACGACCCGGCCTTTCTGGAAATCGCGCAAGGCTTAGCGGCGCGCCTGGTGCGCGAAGTTCCGGGCGAATTCACGGCGACACTGGATGCACGGTTGCGGCATGCGTTTGCGCTGTGCTTCAGCCGTCCCCCGATCGCGACGGAACTCGCGGCGTTGCGCAGTTACGTCGAACGCCAAGCGCAAGGC
>JAGNMH010000696.1 GCA_017991275.1 Acidobacteriota bacterium | reverse complement strand
TAATTGATTGTCTGGCCGCCGCTGTAAAGCGAACCAGCCGTCGGCTGAGTAATCGTCGCCATCGGTGCCTGGTTCACCGTCACCGTCAAAGTCGCCGCGTTGCTGGTGTCATCGCCAAAAGTGTTGCTGACAAAACATGTGAACTGCGCTCCGCTGTCGGCCAGCGTCGTGGCCGGAGTCGTGTAGCTGGACAAATTCGCTCCGCCAATGTCCATGTTGTTCTTTCGCCATTGATAGCTGAGCGGCGCGGTTCCAGAAGCCGAAACCGTGAAAGTCGCAGTCTGACCTTCAGCCACGGTTTGATTGGCCGGATGTTGAGTGATCGTCGGCGCTTGATTGGCAGTGTATTGAATCCGCCAAAGCTGACCGGTTCCTCCGCGTTGCAGGTAATACAAACTGCCGTCGCTGCTGACCTGCAAATCAACCGGCGAAGACAATCCGGTGGCAAACCCGGTCGCCGCGCCAACTCCCGGCGGCGAAGCCGGGTCAATGTATTTGATCCAGCCGCCGCAGTAATCCGCCAGAAAGTATTTGCCCACGTATTGCGCCGGAAAAGTCGCATTGGTTGGATTGTAGAAAGCTCCGCCGGTGATGGCGCAGGTGCTGGCATCGTTCGAGTACCAATAAATCGGATCGCGGAAGTTTGGATTCGTCGGGCTGCACGGCGATTCGCAACTCGGCCAGCCGTAATTCGATCCTGCAATTCCGTCGTTCACTTCTTCCCAGGTGTTCTGGCCAACATCGTTGATGAGCATCCGCCCTGTTCCGGGCTGGAAATTAAAAGTAAACGGGTTCCGCAAACCCAAAGACCAGATTGCTCGATTGTTGCCGGTGGCTGTGTTGAAGAAAGGATTGTCGTTTGGAATTGAACCGTCGGAATTCAGCCGCAGCATCTTGCCCAGCAAATTGCCCAGCGTTTGCGAATTGGAAGAAGTCGCGTTTTCACCAACGGCCGCATATAGCTTGCCGTCCGGCCCGAAATGCAACGCACCTCCGTTGTGATTGGTCGCGGCGCTCAGACTGTCCAGATCGAGCAGAATGACTTCGCTGCCTGCTGCGACTACGTTGCCGTTGGCCGTGAATCGGCTGATGCGGTTGTGAATCGGAGCCGTCGAAGTAGTGTAGTAAACGTAAAGAAAATTGTTCGCCGCAAAGTTCGGATCGAAGGCCACGCCCAACAAACCGCGTTCACCGGATGAATTGACCGACAGAGTCATAAACGGCGTCGCCAGCAAAGCGCCGCCTTGAATAACGCGCAAGCTGCCGCCTTGCTGACAAACGAAAATTCTCCCATCCGGCGCAATGGCAAAAGCCGTCGGACTGGTAATTCCCGTCGCCACCAAAGTTTCGGCAAACCCGGAAGGCAAGGTCGTCGCCGATACAGCTCGCTCTGGCCAGCGAATCAGCAAACCTGACGAAAGCAGAACGGCAGTCAAAATTGTCAAAACGATTGATGAGCGAAAAATGCAGGAAGTAATCCAACGAGAATAGAAAACGCGGGGATGCTCGGTTGCAAAATTTGTGGCGGATTTGAAAAGGCTTCGAGCCATAAAAATTCTCCGAAACGCGGTCAACGTTTATCCAAATAACAATTGCGCCGAACTTCATCCAGCGATTACAAACCAACCTGGCCAAATGTGAGTTGATGATTTTTGGCAGGCAAAGGGATTCAGAAATTGAATGCCTGCGATTTACACAGCGGCGGCTACTTTCTTCGGCGAGACTGACATTGTCAAGACACGTTCTCAGCGAAAACGGACTTTTAATTTGCCTTCAGCCTTTTTCCTGCAAATCCTGCCAGCTCAGCCCAAACCGAACCAAATACTTTCTCAATCGGTCGGCGTCGTTGGCCGTTTTCTTCTTCTCGCGCGAAGTCCCGAACAGCTTTCGCCCGGCTTCTGACAACGTGACCGATTCGCGGCAAACTTTGAGCACCGAGTTGAGCTGCATTCGGTCAAACAGGTCAATCGCTTCCAGTTTGTCTGCATCCAGCAATGATTCCAGCAAACCGTCGTCGTTCGTTTCGGGTTCCGCCCACAACTCGCGGAGCCGTTCGATTTCTTCATCAACGACTTCATCGGAAATTCTGCCGCCCGGAGCCAGCGTCGCCATTCGCGTAATCGAACTGTTCAAGTCTCTGAAATTTCCCTGCCAGTGAGCTTCGCCAGAAACGGCGAACTTCAAAAACTTCGCGCGGGCTTCGCGGCTGAAAGTGACGCGCGCGCCGTGCCGGTTGGCGTATTCTTCAAGCTCGAATTCCAGATTGGGTTCTATGTCTTCGGAGCGGTCTTTCAAACTAGGCAAACGAAAAGTCCACAAATTGATGCGCGCCAGCAGATCGTCGCGGAATCGGCCTTCGCGCACCATCAACGACAAATCGCGGTTGGTTCCGGCGATCAACTGGAAATCGCTGCGGACTTCTTTGTCGCCGCCCAGCGGCATAAAGACTTTTTCTTCCAAGGCGCGCAACAACATCGTTTGTTCATCAATTCCAAGTTCGCCGATTTCATCCAGAAACAGCAATCCATTATTCGCCGTTCTCAGCAATCCGGGCCGATCTTTCAACGCTCCGGTGAACGCGCCTTTGACGTGGCCGAACAGCGCGGACATCGCGGCGTCTCCGCGAATGGTGGCGCAGTTGATTTCGACGAAATCGCCTGCCAGTTGATGCCGCTCGCGTTTGAGCTGATACACGCGCTTGGCCAGCCGCGACTTCCCTGCTCCGGTCGGCCCCATCAGCAAGATCGGGTTGCGCGAACGAATGGAAACTTCTTCGATTCGATCAATCAACTTGTTGAACTGTTTGTTGAGTGTAGGAATGCCTGACTTCAGAAAAGTCACGCTCTCGGCTCGCTCTTTGGCAAAACGCGAAGCCAGCCGGTCATACTTCGACAAATCCAGATCAATCACGCGATACCAACCGGCGACTTCGCGTTCGCGTTTATCTACCATCGCCGTCTGAATCAGCTTGCCGGGAAAGTACCGAGCTTCGGCCAGCAGAAACATGCAAATCTGCTGAACGTGAGTTCCCGTCGTGATGTGAACCAGAACTTCTTCGCGGTCGGCGTCGAACTTTTGAGCTTTGGCAAAATCCAGTAACTCGCCGAAAACCTCTTCCAAATCCCAGGGATCGTCAAATTCCATCACAGTCGGGCGAATTTCCGTTTCCGGCGAAACCGCGCGAATGTCGCCAATGATTAGCTGAGCCAGCTTTTCGTAACGGCTTTGGTAAATCAGTTCGTAGCGGCTGACCAGCAAATCTTCCTGCTGGCAAATTGAAACCGTAGGCCGCCAGCGATCCCAACGCTCAGCGCCTTCGCCGGAATCCAGATTCGGCCCCAGCAATCCGATGACGACGATGTCTTTCTTAACCATAGAATAAAATCTAACTCCTTAGCGATTAAGATACTAAATCTTCAGTCATCAAACTTCCAAGCCGCGCCGCAAAAAACTTCTTTGCCTATAAATTCCCTGCCGAATCAACGACTTGCCGACTTTTCCACAAAGCTCTCAGACTTTCAACCTCGCTTTGGAACGGTTCCTGCCAAGTCTATTTCCGTCGAAAGACAAAAAAAGTGTCAGTAGCCCGTACGT
>JAGNMH010000695.1 GCA_017991275.1 Acidobacteriota bacterium | reverse complement strand
GCCACTGCAACCTGGTCAGGAAACCAAACTTCGCGTGACGTTGTCGCAACAGGCCGGTGATTCAAATACGCTGCGCCGGTTTCGTTTGGCCACCAGCGAAGTTGCCGCGCTGCAACCGCCGACCGTTCTGCCTGAAATTCGCAAGCTGCGCGACGATCTCACCCTGGCCTACAAAGCTCAAAAAGATTTCAACGACAACATAGTGCGCTTGCCGTTGATGCGCGAACTGGCGGGCGACAAACAGCGGCAAACCAAAATTCAAATTCGCGGCAACTTTTTGGAACAGGGCGAAGCCGTCACGCCCGGCGTGCCTGCGGCCTTTGGCAAACTGTCTGAAGGCGCTCCGCTCAATCGCCTTGGCGTAGCCCAATGGTTAGTCAATCAGGAAAATCCGTTGACGCCTCGTGTTTGGGCGAATCGCGTTTGGGCGCGTTTGTTCGGCGTGGGCATTGTCGAAACCGAAGAAGATTTCGGCGCTCAAGGCGCGACTCCATCAAACCCTGAATTGCTGGATTGGCTGGCTGCTGAATATCGAGACAACGGCTGGTCGCTGAAGAAACTGCTCAAGACAATTGTGATGAGCGAAACTTACAAACAGGCATCTGACACGACAACCGTTTTGCGCGAAACCGATCCGCGTAATTTGATTCAATCGCGCGGCGCACGGTTTCGGCTTGGAGCGGAGGCCGTGCGCGATCAAGCGTTGTCGGTTGCCGGATTGCTTTCATCAAAAATGGGCGGGCCGCCTGTCATGCCTCCGCAACCCGCTGGTTTGTGGCGAACGACTTATAACGCCAAAAACTGGGTGGACGCCGAAGGCGAAGATCGTTACCGGCGTGGGCTGTACACCTATTTGAAACGGACGACGCCGTATCCTTCGATGATTACCTTTGATGGAGGCAGCGGCGAAATCTGTCAGATTCGCCGCATCCGAACGAACACTCCTTTGCAAGCTTTGGTGACTCTCAACGACCCCGTTTATCTGGAAGCCGCCGCAGGCTTGGCTCAGCGAATGATTGCGGAAGCTCCAAATTCAAAAGACTCGAAAGCGCGTGCCGAACGCGGGCTGAGGTTGGCGCTGATTCGCCCGTTGCGAATTGGCGAAGCTGCTCCGTTAGTTGCGCTACAGAAAGAAGCTCAACAAACATTTGAAGCCGCGCCGGAAAAAGCCGACGCCTTGCTGAAATCCGCCAGAGCCACAGCGCCCGCCGGAATCAGCAAGCCAGTCTTTGCCGCGTGGGTTGTGGCGGCGAACGCAATTTTGAACTTGGATGAATTCTTAACCCGTAACTGAGCTATGAACACCAACGAACTTTCACCAGTCATTGCCAACGCGCGTGAAATTACACGCCGCCACTTTTTCAAAAGCGGCGGACTTGGACTTGGCGCATTGGCTCTACAATCGCTGCTGGCACGCGAAGCGTCAGCAAATCCGCAATCCGCAATCCGCAATCCGCAATCAACCAACCCGCTTGCGCCGAAAGCGCCGATGCTGCCGCCCAAAGCCAAGCGCGTGATTTATCTGCACATGCCGGGTTCGCCTTCGCAATTGGAGTTGTTTGATTACAAACCGGAACTGGAAAAGCTGCATATGAAAGACGCGCCGCCTTCGTTTCTGGCGGGTAAGCGGTTCGCGTTCATCAAAGGCGTTCCGAAGATTCTGGCTGGGCAATTCAAATTCAAACAGCACGGCCAAAGCGGTCAGTGGGTCAGCGAACTGTTGCCGCACTTTGCCAAAGTCGTGGACAAAACCTGCATCATCCGCACCGTTCACACAGATCAATTCAATCACGCTCCGGCCCAGTTGTTTGTGCAGACAGGTTCGCCGCGATTGGGCAATCCGGGGATGGGAGCCTGGGTGACTTATGGCCTGGGCAGCATGAATGAAAACTTGCCGGGATTTGTCGTGTTGCTTTCCGGCGGCAAAACTCCAGACGGAGGTAAGTCACTGTGGGGATCGGGCTTTTTGCCCAGCGTTTATCAGGGCGTTCAATGCCGAACCACAGGCGATCCGGTGTTGTATTTAAGCAACCCCGACGGGCTTGACCGCAGCCTGCGCCGTCGCACGCTGGATGCCCTGGCAAAGATGAACCAAGCTGAATACGAACGCAGCGGAGACAACGAAACTCTGACGCGCATAGCTCAATACGAACTTGCCTATCGCATGCAAATGTCCGTTCCCGAAGTCATGGACATTTCCAAAGAGCCGCAACACATTCTGGATTTATATGGAGCCAAACCCGGTTTCGTAGCCAAATCCGACAGCGCCGATGACCCGCGAATTTTGTACAAAGGCGATGACCCCACGTTTGCGAACAATTGTTTGCTGGCGCGCCGTCTGGTCGAAAACGGAGTCCGCTTTGTGCAGTTGTACGATTGGGGCTGGGATCATCATGGCTCTTCGCTGGGCGAAAGCATTGACGAAACCTTGCCGATCAAGGCGCAACAAATTGATCGGGCAATTGCCGGTTTGCTGACCGATCTGGAACAGCGCGGCTTGCTGGATGACACGCTGGTCGTTTGGGGAGGCGAGTTTGGCCGCACGCCTATGATGCAAAACAACGTGCGAACCGAATTGCGGAAAGGTTATATCGGGCGCGATCACCACACGAACGCTTACACAATGTGGATGGCTGGAGGAGGTGTCAAAGCCGGGTTGGCTTATGGAGCGACAGATGAATTCGGCTACTTCCCGACGGAAAATCCGGTCGGCATTCGCGATTTGCAAGCCACGATTCAACACTTGCTTGGCCTGGACCCGTACCGATTCGGATACGCCTATCAAGGTTTGAACAATCGCCTGATCGGGCCAACAGAAGAAGGGAAAGTCTTGAAAGGTATTCTGTCCTGAAGACAAAACCATGCATTGGAACTGAAATCTGCGTGGCGTGGGTTTAACGCATAGCAATCGGCGCGACGGTCGAACCTGTGCCGCCTTGAATCTTCAGCGGTTGCACGATCAACGCGAATTCCTGAATGCTTTTGGTCGCCAGTTCGTCCAGCTTCATGTTTTCCAGCAAGTGAATGCCGTTCACCACCAGCATGATCTGATGAATCGGCAGAGAGACTTTTGGATCGGGATTGGGGCTGACTTCGATGGAAGGGTTGTCCGCTCCGACCAGCATCGGGTCCTGTTTGGCCAGCCACTCAGCGGCGGCAACGCCTATGCCGGGTGACGCTTTCACGTATCGCGCATTGTCCTTGCCCCACAGCTTGCCGTAACCGGTGTGGATGATGACGGCGTCGCCGGGTTGCAGCTTCAACTTCTGCCTGGCGAGCGCCTGTTCAATGTCCTGCACCGTGATTTCATAATTGTCGGCCAGCATCTCAACGCCTTTCAGCGCGGCGATGTCTATCAAAACGCCTCGCGTGATCAGCGAGCCTACGTTCTGAATGCCGAGTTTCTCAAAGCCATTGCGCGTCGCCACATCATCCAGCTTGAAGCAGTTGTACAGCTTGTCGCCGATGGTCTGGTGCGCGAACCCGTCTAACTGCGTGCCGACCTGTCCGATTTCACCCGTGACATATTCTTCGTTGCTGCCTCTGCGATTCGATTCCGGGTTCAGGAACGTGCGCTTGGTGTGAACGTCGAAGCGC
>JAGNMH010000694.1 GCA_017991275.1 Acidobacteriota bacterium | reverse complement strand
TGCTCGTCGCCCAAATCAGGACATAGCCGATTACAGGCTGACGGTGAATGGGTCAAACGGTTATTTCGATGCGGCGCGAGTCACGTTGGCGGCGCAGAATTGGCACGGGCTGACTGTGGATGCTTCTTACTGGTTCAGCAAGGCGATTGACCTGGGAGCCAGTTACACCAACACCGCCAACGAAAACGATTCGCGCAAATCCCGCAGCCAGTCGGAATACGAAACTCAGCGCGATATGAAAGGCGTCAGCGATTTCGATCAAACACACGCGTTTTTGTTGCGAACCAGTTATGCAATCAAGGCTCAGAAATTTAATCGAGCGTTTTCGGCGATTGTTTCTGGCTGGAACCTGTCGGCTATTGTCCTGGTCAAAACCGGAATTCCGTTCAACCTTTCGACCGGATCAGACGGCCCAGGTTTCGGTAACGTAGATGGCAATGGCGGCGACCGTCCGATCCTGCTCGATCCTTCGATCCTGGGACGGACGATTGCGAACCCCGACACTTCGCGGCAGTTGCTGCCCAAGACGGCCTTTCGTTTCATCAAACCTGAAGAGATTGCAGCCTTGAACGAAAGCGGCTCTCTTGGGCGCAACGTTTTTCGCAAAGGCCCGATTCATAACGTCAATGCTCAGTTGTCGCGTTCTTGGGCCTTCAAACACGATCTGCGGCTGACGTTCCGCGCCGAATCCGTCAATCTTTTCAACACTCCGCAATTTGCCGAACCTGGTTTTGAACTGGCAAATCCGAATTTTGGAGCGATCACCAACACATTGAACGAAGGCCGCACGTTCAAATTCACTGTGCAATTTGGATGGTGAGACATTTCGCGTTTGGCGAATGGAAAAAATCAAAAAAAACTCAAACCGGCTTCAAAAGTTTTACCTTAGCCGCCACTGATGGCATAATCCGCCCCGCTTACGATGGTCGTCCCTAAAGTATTCGGTATTCGCACCTGCGCTGTAGCCTACTCTGGCGCCAGAAAAATAATTCAGTCGCTACTTGTCTAAATCGGGAACGCAAGTTTGGTGCGGATGTCATGACCTTAATGTCGCGGAGTTTCGCGTGTCGTTTTAAGCGTGGATTTCCGAAACAAGATTGTGCCATCTGGGAAAATACACCAATGATTGTCGTCGTGATTTGGCATACGCGAAGACATAGGAGTATTTCGTGATGGTTAGTCCAGCATCATTACCACCCATTCATTCAATCCCTGAGCAACATTGTCTGGTTTTTAAGTCAAGCCTGAGGAAAGTTTCCTTCGGGGCTTCAAGCCTTGATTTGTCTGAAGCCACGATTCCGGTTGTGCAAGTTGCCGGTCAAACTGCTCAAACCCCACCCGATACACAGGGAACCGACTCTTCACAGACTAATAACCAGGCCGCCGCGCAGGCAGAAAAGCGCACTTTTTGGGAGCGAGTCTTCAAGATTCCGCCGGTGAGCAAGCGCCTGGAAAAATCGCTGACCGAAGATTGGAAGTTCACAGACATACGGCCTCGCAACATCGAATGGCTGCTTTCGGAAGAGGGCGAAGAGGCCAGGATGTTTTTCCTCCAGGGAGGAAATGCGCGCCAATATCAGCGGCTGGTCAAAGAATATGGATGCGGATTTGAAACCAGAACCGGCAGAGTTGTTGACGACACTTTCGACACGCTCAGCGAATACGGGCCGGAGCTTATACAGAATTACTCCATACTGATGGATAACAGGGCGACCATCAAACGTTACTATGCCGGTGTTTTCCGCGACGGCAGGATTGGCACTCAGGCTTTGATCAGAATTAGTAGTTCAATGTGGTTCGGGCCGTTTGAAGCTCCCAGGTTCAGGCAGTTTGCCGGATTCCTGCGAGATCGTTTTCAGGTTCCAGAGCATGTCATCGGGCCTATGCTGGGCAGCGTTGGAGATTCGCTCTGGTTACGACAGGTCATGTCTCGGCGCACTTCGCCGCAGGAGTTTCAACAGATACTTACCAAAATTGCGCCTTCCAGCGAAAATTCCGGAAATGCTTTCGCTCCCGCTTTGCAACTGTTGGTTATTGGCGAAGAACACAAAATACCGTTCAACACCCTTATTGCGTTTCTGGACGATTTGAAACTGAAGCCGAAAGACTTTGGGCCTTTCAGCGCCATCGAATTCAATCTCGGCGCTTATCGAATGGCGAATGAGATCAAATGCCCGACCTTTGCCCAATACGTCAGGCAGTTGTTGGATGAATACGGCCAGGACATTAATCAGGAATCCGCCCGTATGCTTCTTTTCTCATATCGGGAATTCAAGGAAAACGGCGAAGCCCTGCAATCAATGTTGTCTCCGAAATACAACGAAACCAAAGCTTTCCTGAAAAGCGTAGGAACGGTTTCTTCAAATATATGGAATCTGCAGCGCATAGCCATCCTGACCCAGACCTTGACGCCTGAAAAGAAGGCGAAAATCACCAAAATCGCTCGTGCGCTGGCTGCAGAATTGACAGTCGCCGACATCATGTTTATTGCCGAAATCGCCGACAACGACGATGAGGTCAAAATGCTGCTTGATCGAAAAGCTCTGGTTGCAGGAGTCAAAGACATTCGCATTGACCGCATTGTCGAACGCAGCCACAACGATCTGGTTAAAGAGCTTGAACGGGAAATTGATAACGCAAACAGCAACGGACTTTATCGCACGGTCAGGCGATTGCGCGGAATGATTAACAAGGAAAAAGAAGCCTACACAGAGCGGGTTGACCCGGATAAGTTGACGAATGTTCAACTCAGCCGTTTGCTGATTTTCCATCGTTCGCTGGATGTTCCGGGCTTCATGGACACAGTCGGCTGGAACGTCTCGCTTGATTTGCAGAATGACCGCAGCGAAGGCGGAGGCTATTTGGGGTATGACAAGGACATGGCGATGGTGACGATGATTGCCGGTCAGCCGGGAGACAATCGGCAATACAGGCCGGTCAATTTGAATCGTGCCCCCGCATCGCTGGCGCTGTTCCACAACCATGCATTCAAGGACACTTTTGCCCAGAAATACCTGGGTTTCGTGGGCAAGATGTTTCCTTTCCTGCCGAAAAACAAAGATAAGAATTCTTACGCCGGCCCCAGCGGATGGGTTGGATCAAAGAAAGGTGACATCACCGCTGCGGCTGAATCCGAGCTTCCGTCATTCATCATCACCAAGATCGGTTACCCGCAAAATCCTGATGGCAGCAAAGACAAGAAAAAGCTGTTGGTGAATTTTGACTGGGTGGTTGTGGACAAACTTTCCGGCGAAGCCCTGCGCTCCGACCGGGGCGTTTTCACCGTCCCGTATTATTCAGACGAAGAGCTTGGAAAGTTGAAATGGCCTTCCAGAAAAGAAATGCGGCGGCGCGACAGAGAGTTGCGGGAAAAGTGCCCGCCAATGTTTAAGAACGATACTGTTGTTGGTAATTCCGGCCAGCAACGTTGACCAGCGCAAATCACTAATCGCCATAGAGGCACTGTGATACAGAGAGAAATTGCTTTCGCGCTCTGTGTCCCAGCGCCTCTATTGTTTTTTGGTTTCGGTTCTATTGAACCGCTTTGCCAGTGAAAGTTTCGTCAAATAACCCCGTCCGTTCTTTGGCTTGCACACTGACCGTG
>JAGNMH010000693.1 GCA_017991275.1 Acidobacteriota bacterium | reverse complement strand
CAAAGGTTTGCTACGCACCGTCGCGCCCACCTGGCGAATTGATACCACGATTGAAGAAGACTTGATCGAAGAAGTCGCGCGCATCGCCGGTTATGACAACCTGAAAACTTCGCTGCCGGGCAGCGCTGGAGCCGGAGATTATTTGCCCGGTGAAACCGGACGCCGCTCGGCTCGTCGAGTTCTGACCGGACTGGGTTTTAACGAAGCCGTCAGTTTCAGCTTCGTCAACGCTGAAGCCGACGCCCGTTTGAGCAATGCAGACGATTCGGCGCGGCTGCAATTGCAAAACCCTATAGATGAAACCGCCGGTCATATGCGAACAACGCTGCTGGGCGGATTGCTGAAGGCGTTGGAAAACAATTTCAATCAAGGTTCGCGCAACGTGCGACTGTTTGAAATCGGCAAATGCTTTCTGGGAGTTGGTGATGAGCGACCGACAGAAGTCGAGCGGCTGGCGTTTGTTTGCACAGGTGCTCGCAACGAATCTGATTGGCAGGCAGCCAGCGCCCGAACTGATTTCTTCGACGTAAAAGGCGCGGTTGATTCCGTCATCGAAAGTCTGGGTTTGCCGCCGCTGCAATTTTCTGCAATTGAAACCATCGCGCATCTGCATCCCGGACGCGCCGCGTTGTTACTGCTTGGCGATCAAACGGTTGGGCAAGTCGGGCAGCTTCATCCTCGCGTGGCTGCTGAATACAAATTCAAACAAGCTGTTTTTGTCGCCGAACTGAATCTTGGTGCGCTGCTCAAAGCTGATCGAACAGAGGTTCGTTACCATCCTTTGCCCAAATTCCCTACGGCTGCGCGTGATTTGGCCTTGTTGATTGACACCACCGTGCCGCTGGCTGCCATCGAACGAGCAGTAAGCGAATTGGCGATTCCGGAGCAATTCGGCTTTAGACTGTTCGACCTGTATGCGGGCAAAGAGCTTCCAGCAGGCAAACATTCGATTGCGCTGTCGTTGCGTTATCGAGCGGCTGATCGCACCTTGACTGACGAAGAAGTTGCGGCGATGCACGAACGCATCGTCCAAAAATTGAAACAGGAATTTTCGGCGGAAGTAAGATGACGTTGTCCGGGCTGGAAAAATTCTCTCACCTTGAAGACAAGATTCACCGCGCGGCGGAGCTTTGTCGCAAGCTCAAAGCTGAGAAAGAGCAGCTTGAAGCCGAGTTGGAAAAAGCCAGCCAACGGTTAGCCGATGAAGCTGTTGAAAAAGAACAGCTTCGCACGCAGATTGAATTTTTAATGACGGATCGTGATTCGATGAAGTTGAAGATCGAAGCAATGTTGGATGCGATAACCATGTTGGAACTGGAAGCTGATTCAGCCAAAAAGTGAGGCGAACAATGGAAACACCTCCGCAAACGGTCAACGTAAAAATCTTCAATCAGACTTACCCGCTGAGAGTGGGCCACGGCGATGCCGAGAGAACGCAGCGACTGGCTGCGATGGTTGACGACCGTATGCGCGAAATTGCCGACAGCGGATTAACCGCCGATTCGTTGAAGCTGGCTGTGTTGGCGGCGATTTACATCGCCGACGAACTGGATCAGGCCAACGCCAAATACGAAGAGATGAACACCCAATTAATTTCCAGAAGCTCCAAATGTGCTGAGACGTTGGATCAACTTCTGAAAAGCGACAAGTGATACCTACGTCGCTTTGGCAAAACTTGTACTGACCGAATCTCCCGAACACTTACCAAGCCAGAGAAATTACTCCCGGCTTTTGAATGGAGGAAAATTGAGAAAAACGATTTTGACCTTGCTGCTGTTGTCTGCTGTTGTGTTTGTTTCACAACCGGCGACACAGGCTCAGCGCAAACAGGATAAAAACAACCCGCCGAAGGTTTCGCTTTCGGCAGAAAAATCGGCTGACGGTTTCGGCAACGTCGAAGCAATCACCGCCGCGCAGTTGAAGGACTTTTTGACCTTTATTGCGTCCGATGAACTGGAAGGACGTGATACTCCTTCGCGTGGTTTGGACACGGCGGCAAAGTTCATTGCTTTCAATTTGTCGCGCTGGGGATTCAAACCGGCGGGCGACAATGGCACTTTTTTTCAAGGCATAAGTTTAAGGCGAGGCCAGATTGATAAGGACCAGTCGAAGGTGGAATTTGGCGGACAAGGTTACAAGGCTGGCGAAGATTTTATTCCTCGCCCGACAGCCAAATCAGCTTCAGGTCAGCTTGTGTTTGTCGGCCACGGCATGGTTATCAAATCGAAGAACATTAACGCTTATGAAGGTGTTGATGTGAAAGACAAGATTATTGTGGTTTCGTCTGGCCTGCCCAAGGGGGTGATGCAAAACGAGCTGACTGGAAAGTTTGGCGAGGATTTCGAAACTGTTTACAGTTACGCTCTCAAGCATGGCGCAAAAGGAATTGTGAATGTTCCTCGCTCGATCCAGTTAAGCGGTTGGGATGCCAGCGCGCGCCAAGCCTTTGGTGGAGGCCGAGTGGTGCTGGAATCTGATAAGGGCGACGAATCGTTGCCGGAAATTACGGCCTCGGCAAAACTGCTCAATGCAATTTTTCTGGGCGAACAAATTGACGGAGCGGAAGCAGTGAAGCAGGCGGATTCGCGTGAATTCGCCAAATCATTTGCACTGAAATCGGATAAGAACATCAAGTTGGACATCAGGGGCAATGCGGAAACTCTGCCGACTCAAAACGTAGTAGCCATCTGGGAAGGCTCAGACTCAACTTTGAAAGAAGAATACTTGGCGATTGGCGCTCACTACGATCACGTAGGCGTTCGCCCGGATTCGGATGGCGGCAAAACTGATGGCTGGTCGCGTTACAAAGCGTTTCTTACTTCAGCCGGGCGTCTGGGTGGAGCCGATAAGCTCTGGAATGGAGCGGACGATGACGGATCAGGCACAACGGCAGTGCTGGCAATGGCCGAAGCTTTGGCAAAAGGCCAGCGCCCTAAACGATCAATTCTATTGGTTTGGCACGCCGGTGAAGAAAAAGGATTATGGGGATCGGATTTTGTTACCGACCATCCGCCTGTGCCGGCCAAACAGATCATTGCTCAACTAAACATAGACATGATCGGTCGCAGCAAAAAAGAAGGCGATGCGGATAAGCGCAACGCTGAGTTATCCGGCCCGAACGAAATCTATGTCATCGGATCAAAGATGATGAGTTCTTATCTGGCTGAAGTTAGCGAACAGGTCAACAAGTCCTATCTCAATCTGAGTTTTAACTACAAATACGACGACCCGAATGATCGCAACCGCTTCTTTTTCCGCAGTGATCATTTCAACTACGCCCGAAAGGGAATCCCAATCATCTTTTACTTCGATGGCGTCCACGAAGATTACCATCAGGCGACCGACCATCCAGACAAGATTGATTACGAGAAGATGGAGAAAGTCACTCGAACGGTTTTTGCCACGATGTGGAAGCTGGCGAATTCAGCGACTCGACCGAAGGTGGATCAACCGCTGCCTCCGCAGTTGAAGGGGAATTAAGTCTGGGACTGGGAGACTTGAGAGAAGGGGGGAACTGGGAGAAAAGAGGTTTTCGTCTCCCAGTCTCCCAGTCTCCCCGTCTCTCTGTCAGGATTTACTTTCGCTCTTTCCCGCTGACAACCGGAGG
>JAGNMH010000692.1 GCA_017991275.1 Acidobacteriota bacterium | reverse complement strand
ATGCGGCACACCGCCGGGCTGACTTATGGAGTATTCGGCGACACTGTGGTGGATCGGGAATACCGCAAAGTCAAAATTCTTGGTGAATTGAATCTGAAAGATTTCGTGGCTGAGCTGGCGAAAATTCCGCTGCAATACGAACCCGGCACACGTTGGCATTACAGCGTTTCGGTGGACGTGCAGGGGAGGTTGGTTGAAGTTTTATCCGGCAAATCCTTCGATCAGTTTTTGCAGGAGCGCATCTTTACGCCGCTGGAAATGAACGACACAGGCTTTGTGGTTCCTGCCAGCAAAAAAGACCGCATGGCCAAGCTCTACACTCTGACCAAAGAAGGCCAGCTTCAGCCGTCGCTGATTTGCTCTACGTCTCAGGAATGTATCGAGAAATTCCCGAATGCTGCGCCTTCGGTTTTTCAATCTTTGGGCATGCAATCAGGCGGAGGCGGTCTGACTTCGACGGCGTATGACTACCTGCGCTTCTGCCAGATGCTGCTGGACAACGGGCAATACAATGGCAAACGGTTGTTAAGTCGCAAGACCGTGCAATTGATGAGCAGCGACCATCTGGGAGCCATTCCCGGCCTGGGGCCAGGAACCGGATTCGGGCTGGGATTCGCTGTCAACAAATCTCCTGGTGAAGCCGGGATGATGGGTTCGCCCGGCGAATATAACTGGGGCGGAGCGGCTGGAACCAAATTCTGGATTGACCCGCAGGAACAGTTGATCGGAATTTTTATGATCCAGATTTTGCCGCACACCGGGTTGGAATACGGCTCGGAGTTCCGCGTGCTGACTTATCAATCAATCGCCGACTAAGGGATTTTCCAGACCATGACAGAATAAAAAGCTGTGCCGCAGATCAACGCAGAACCACGCCGATCAGCGTTTATCGGCGTTCATCTGCGGCGTTTTTCCTGGGAGGAGGCTGATGACCTTGTCTGAACGGTTACCTGACTTCGATGAATTGCCAATCAAACCCGATTACCCGCCGCGCTCCGCTTGGGGAGTTTTCGGCGATGACGACGAAATCGGAACACTGAACTTGCTGACGCCGGAGCGCGTCGCCGCTGCCGCCGGATTGGTGAAAACCGGCGAAGTCTTTCCGATGAATTGGGAACTGGAAAAACCGCATCCGCCTCTGTTTAACCGCTCGTCATTGCAACATACCGTGCAACGGCGGCGGCGTAATGTCTTCGACGACATTTACAACAACTTCAACACGCAATCGTCTTCGCAGTGGGACGGCTTGAGGCATTTCGGGCATCGGCAACACGGCTTTTACAACGGCGTGACCGAAGAGCAGATCGCCGACCCTGCAAATTCGATCAACGGCATTCATAGCTGGGCGCGGCGTGGCATTGCCGGGCGCGGCGTGCTGATTGATTTTCGCCGCTTTGCCGACGCGCACGGCATAAAGTATTCGCCCGGCGTGCGGTATGGAATCACTGTTGAACAATTGCAGGCCGCCGCGGATTGGCAAGGCGTGAAGTTTCAAACCGGTGACATTCTGTTGCTGCGCGTCGGTTGGATCGAATGGTATGACTCGCTGAGCGAAGAGCAGCGAATCGCGCTGACCCAACCCGGCGGCATGCAAATCGCCGGTTTAACGCAGGGCGAAGATTCGTTGCGGTTTTTGTGGGACAACCACTTTGCCGCCGTGTGCAGCGACAATCCCAGCTTTGAAGCCAACCCGTTTCCGCCTGCGGATGAAGCTCTGCACGACACGATCATCGGGTTATGGGGAATGCCCATCGGCGAAATGTTTACGCTGGATAAGTTGGCGGCGTCTTGCGCGGCTGATAAGCGTTACGAATGTTTCTTTACCGCCGCGCCGCTCAACAAGCTCGGCGGCGTGGCTTCACCTCCGAACGCACTGGCAATCAAATGATCGAGCAACACAACACAAGTCGCCGCGATTTTCTGGCAGGCTTGAGCGGGATGGCGATTTCGGCTGGCGCGCTCAAGTCCGCGCCGCGCAGCAAGCTTCGTTTGGGCGGGCCAATTTTCGTCAAAAGCGATGACCCGACAGAACTCGCTGCCGCGCATCGCGCTTTGGGTTACAACGCGGCTTACGTTCCTCAAGTCAGTTTGAAAGAGCCTGAACGCATCAAGGCAATCGAACGAGCTTTTGCAGCCGAAAACGTGGTCATTGCCGAAGTCGGCGCGTGGAAAAACATGTTGGAAGCCGACACCTCAAAGCGTCAGGAAAATTTGAATTACGTCATCGAACGGCTGGCGCTGGCTGAAGCCATCGGCGCTCGGAATTGCGTCAACATCGCCGGTTCGCTCAACCCCAAACAATGGGATGGCCCGGACGCGCGCAATCTGTCGCGGGAATTTTTTGACGCGACGGTTGAAAACTGCCGCCGGGTGATTGACGCAGTTAAACCAAGCCGCACGAAATTCACGATTGAGATGATGGGATGGAGTTTGCCGGACAGCCCCGATGCTTACTTGAAACTGTTCAAGGCTGTCGCCCGCCCGGGCTTCGGAGTTCACGTGGACATCTGCAACATCATCAACAGCCCTGACCGGTTTTACCGCAACGCCGAAATCATCAACGAAGTCTTCCGCAAACTTGGCCGTTGGGTTTGCTCCTGCCACGCCAAAGACCTGCAAGGCAAAAACGTTCACTTTATCGAAACAGTGCCGGGGCGCGGCGGCATAGATTACCGGGCTTATCTTGCCAACATAATCGCGCTGCCATTTGAAGCCCCACTGATGCTGGAACACCTGAGCACTCCGGCGGAGTATGAAGAGGGGAAGCAACACATTCTGAAACTTGCCAACGAGATGAAGATCGAATTGGCTTGAGGTTTTTATGGCTGACTCACTCGATCGCAGAAAGTTTTTAAGCCAAAGCCTGATGGCCGCAACAGGGATTGCTGCCTGGCAGATCAAGCCAGACGTTTTAGCTTTGCCCAAAACCGGCGCGGCGAAAAAAGTCATAGTCATAGGCGCAGGCTTGGCTGGAATGTCAGCGGCTTATGAACTGGTGCAAGCTGGTCATGAAGTCACAGTGCTTGAAGCACGAAAGCGCAGCGGCGGGCGCGTTTGGACTTTGCGGGACGATTACCCGGAAGGCATGTACGCCGAAGCCGGAGCGACCAATGTTTTCGACAATCACGAATGGACAAACAAATATCTGAAACTGCTGAATGTAGCGATTCAGCCTATGGAACAAACAGTCGGCGCTTCGATTTATTACATTCGCGGCAAGCGCGTCGTCATGAAACCCGGCAGTCCGCCAGACAATCTGATTGACTGGCCGCTGGAACTGAAAGCCGATGAAAAAGGTTTGAGCCGTGGCCAGTTGTGGGCAAAGTACGTTGTGCCTGTGGTGAAAGAACTTGGCGATTTGGAAGCGGCGGATTGGCCTTCGGATTCGCTCAAACGATTCGACCGGGTTTCATTCACCGAATTTTTGCGACAGCAGGGAGCTTCGCCGGGCGCGGTTGAAATCCTGAAACTTGGTTTGGCCGATCAATTGGGCGATGGAGCCGACGCGACTTCGGCTTTGAACCTGATGCGCCAAGCCGCTTTGCGCGCCACAGTCAAGCAGTCGTTTTCCATCCGTGGCGGCAGCGATAATTTTCCAAAAGCTTTTGCGGCAAAA
>JAGNMH010000059.1 GCA_017991275.1 Acidobacteriota bacterium | reverse complement strand
TTGTTGAAAAGAGACAACCGGCTTACGACAGAAACCCTGCCGTACCGGAATGACTTTGTGAATGTAAAGGAATGATCTGAGACGATACGCGCGGCAGCTTAAGGGCAACTTAAGTGGCTGTAAAGACGAAGTTAAACTTTCTGCCCTGCCTTGATAGGCTCGACGGTGATTGTCCAATACCCAGGATCATCTTCACAAATCCGGTTTGATCGCCTATGTTTCAATCACTTTTCAAGGACGATTTATCAGGGAGATTCACTAATGAAAAAAACATTGGGGCTGTTGCCAAAGATCGTTGGTTTGTTCGTCGTCATTTTGCTGGCCTTGCTGGTTTACACATTCATTCCGATGAAGCTGGACGTGACAGCCAACCAAACCGGCAATTCATTTGCCGCCAGCAAAACTGACCCGGCCAGTTTGCCTGAAGTAAAACTGTCGCTGATGAAAGCGGGCAAGATGACTTCGCAGCAGTCATTTTCATGGCGAGGCGGCAAATGGGGCGAAACTTACGAAAGTGGAATGGCCGCTGTTTTAATCCAACATCCGCAAATGAGCTTTCTGTACGACGCCGGTTTTGGAGCCAACGTGGACGCTCACGCCAAAGCCATGCCGTGGTTGATGCAGAAACTGGCAAATTACGTCAAAGAGGTTCCGGCTGCCGAACAATTACGCCAGAACGGCATTGCGCTGGAAACGATCAAAGCCGTTTACATTTCGCATTCGCATTGGGATCACATCAGCGGGCTGGAGGACTTTCCGGGCGTGGAGGTTCGTATGCCCGGAGCAGAACTGGAATTCATTCGCGCCCGCAAAATGCCAGGGTTGATTGACCAGATGATCGGGAAGCTTAACGTCAAAACTTTTGAGTTCACCGGCGGGCCTTATGAAAATTTCGACCGCAGTTTGGATGTTTTTAGCGACGGCAGCATCGTGATTGTTCCTTTGCCAGGCCACACAGACGGTTCGAATGCAATGTTCGTCAATCTTCGATCCGGCAAACGTTTTTTGTTCACGGGCGACCTGACCTGGGCTTTGGAAGGTTTTCAACTGCCAGCCGAACGCCCGTGGGTGTCGCGAAAACTGGTGGATTACGACGAAGCCGAAGTCCGCCGCTCCATCGTCAAGGTTCATTTGCTGATGCAAAAATATCCAGACCTGATTGTCGTTCCCGCTCACGATCGCCGCGTTCACGAACGCATTGCCAATCTGCCGAATTTCGAGCGATGAAATGGCAGCAAGGACGCTCCTTACTGGTCGCTATACTGATTCGCTTACTTGGATTTCAGCGTTTCGACCAGCGCCTTGAATGCTTTTTCTTGTCGCAATGATGCGAACTCTTCTGCGTGTTCCAGGCGCGCCGCGTCATTGAAACCTTGCGCGACGGCATTTGTCAGAGCTTCCAACGCAGCTCGCTTTTGACCGCTTCGTGCGTATGCAGCAGCCAGCCGGTAAAAGCCCTGTGGGTTGTTGGGGCGCAATTCAACCGCCAACGCCAGAAGTGAAGCCGCCAGCCCAAAGTTTTTCCGGTACATTTCTCCGTTGGCTTCTTCAGAAACCGTGACAGAAAACTGGCCCAACAACCGGCGTGCGACCAGCCGCTCTGTCGAAGGCGCTGCGACTTCGGATTGCTTTCGGTATCTGGCCACCAAACCTTTCCCTTCGCTCAGCGACTGCATTTGCGTTTCAGCCGATCTCAAACCTTGAACAACGGTCATCAATTCACGACCGCGACTTTCCTGCAAACGGTCTGCGGCTTTTAATTGATTGAGTTGCTCCTGCACGTCTTTGTTGCGCTGCAACCCCTGCAAGCGTGTTACGACTTCATCCGTGGCGCGCAACCCATTGAAGGCTTGCGCCAAGATTCGGTAGCGCATGAATGCTTCGTACAATTGCCCTTCTGCTTCCAGCGTGCGAGCGTGTTGCAGGCTCTGGTCATACAACGCATTCAGTCTGGCTGCGTCCGGTTGGCGCAGTTTCATTTGAAACGCCATTACTTCGTGCCAGACGACGGCTTCTTCCAGCAAAGCTTTGGACGGCCAGGTATGCGCTCCCGCAAAGGTCAGCAATTGATGCGTAAGGTTTGATTTGGTCAGGCTTTCTTCCAGTTGGTTCAATTCGATCAGATTGAAATCTTCGACACCGGCCAGCGCAAAGTAAGCAAAGCGCATTTCGCGCGTCGGATTTTTGGCATAAGGAAACCCTGCGCCACAGGCAATGACGCCAGCCACTCGGCCAGGCAATCCAATGGCGACAGAGGCGGCCACGCGCGAACCGCCGGACATTCCGGTTGTGTAAACTCGCTGTTCATCAATGGCAAAGCGTTCGTGCGTGTCTTGCCACAACGCCGCGATGATGTCGTTGAGCGGCACTCCCGGCCCGTTGCGCGAATTGTGAGAACCAACCACGATCCAGCCATATTTTTCCGCCGCATCCTTGAACAACTCAACCGGCTGTCGGCCTCGCCCGCCGGGGTCGAAGCCATAAAGAATCGGCCAACTTCGTTGGGGCGTGTAGCCAGTCGGCAAATAAAGCGCATAACTTTGTGTTGCGTCAGCCTGACAAACAACTTTGTCAGTGATTGCTCCAACGGTAAATTCCGAACGCGACTGAGCGGCAGCCGGAATTGACAGTGACAACCCAAAACAGACAAACAAAACCGCGACGACTGGCCTTGCAAAAAGCCACAGCCAGTCAGTCAGCCAAAAAATTCTTGCTTTCATCGTTTCATTTCCTCCCACGATTTCTTCATTTGCCTTCTTATTACACAGCACACTCCCGGCTACAATTGCCTTACGCTGATTTAGCCCGCCTCTGATAAGGATTTAGTTTTACCTTAAAGCCGACGTTACACATCTAGTCTAGTCTTCAACTTACCTTCACGCCCGCGAACTAAATTCAAATCAGGCTCACACCATCGGGAGGACGATAAATGAATTCTGCTCAAACGCTAACGCACGTTTACGAGCGTGCAGGTCAAGGTTTGCTTTCCGCCTTGAAAGGGCAACGCGCTGCCGCTTCGCTGCATTGCCACACCAACTTTTCCAGAGAGCTTCTGACATTCATCCCGCATTACGCGGCAATGATTCCTGTCGTATCGGGTTTGTTCAAAAGCGAGATGGACCGTTACCTGACAATGCATGGCCGAACAGTGGATTTTGCCAAAGCCTATTGGACTCCGCCGGTTTCGCCGCGTCAGGTTCTGGAAGTCGAAACGATGCAGATTGAATCGCGGTTGGGCTTGCCTGCTCTTATTTCGATCACAGACCACGACGACATCGAAGCCAGTTCGCGGTTGCAGGTGATTGATTCCGGTCGTCGAATTCCGATCTCTCTGGAATGGACTGTGCCTTATCTGGACGGCTTTTTTCACCTGGGAGTTCACAACCTGCCCCAGGAATTCGCCAACGAAATTTACCGCGAGTTGATGAAATACAGCGACCGGGCCGATGACGCGATGAAGCTGGGCGACCTGCTTTCGCTGCTGGACGAAGCCACTGAAACCTTGGTCGTGCTCAACCATCCGCTGTGGGACATTGAGTTCATCGGAGCCGAGCGGCATCAGGCTTGCCTTAAAGCTTTCCTGGCGGAACACGGCCAGCGAATCCACGCTCTGGAAATCAATGGTTTCCGTTCGTGGTCTGAAAACCAGAAGACGATGCAATTGGCAGAAGATTTCGGCTATCCGATTGTCACCGGCGGAGACCGCCACGGATGTCAGGCAAACACAATGCTGAATCTGACGCGGTCAAACTCATTCACGGACTTCGTCGCCGAAATCCGCGAAGACAATCACAGCGAAGTTTTGCTGATGCCTGAGTACAAAGAATCAATGGTGGCGCGAACGATCCAGGTAGCCGCCGATGTGTTGCGAGATTATCAGTATCATCCATCAGGGCAGAATCGCTGGCACGACAGAGTTTACGTTGACATTGGTGACGGTCTAGGAAGTTGGGCGCTAACAAGGCATTGGCCGAAGGGCGGCCCGGCCTGGGTGCGAGCCAGTTTGTGGATGCTGAAAATGCTGGGAACCAGATTGCAACCGGCGTTAAGGATGGCGCTGACAAAAGAAGGAATCGCCATTGAAAGAATGAAGGAGAAGATGAGTTATGAAAGTTGAACCAAGAATCGCTTTTTTTACGGACTCGTATCTGGAAGTAAACGGCGTAGCCCACACCAGCCGAATGCTGGCTGCGTTCGCCCAACGGCGCGAACTCCCGTTTCTGTGCGTTCACGCAGGCGACAAAGTAGAGCAGTTTGAACAAGGCAGTTTGCAACGATTGGCGCTGCCGCGAACGAAGTTCAGTTTCAAACTGGACGCGGATTTGCGCTTTGATCTTTTGATGATGCGACACGGCCGATTGGCGCTGGAAACAGTTCGCGCTTTCAACCCGGATGTCATTCACATCACCGGGCCAAGCGACATAGGCTTGCTGGGAGTGTACGTCGCGCGAAAGTTGAAACTGCCGATTGTCCTATCCTGGCACACCAACATTCACGAATACGCCGGTCAACGGCTGGCCAAACTGCTGCCTTTTCTTCCTGACGTTCGTCGGTTTTCGCTGGCAGGCAAGGCCGAAGAACTGAGCCTGAAATTGACGCTGCTGTTTTACAAACTCGGAAAAGTTTTTCTCGCTCCGAACGAAGAGCTTGGCGAAATGCTTCAGCGAAACACCAACCGTCCGGTGTTTATGATGCGGCGAGGTGTAGACACGAATTTGTTTTCTCCGGTTAAACGCGAACGAAAAGACGGGCTTTTCACGATTGGTTACGTCGGGCGACTGACACCCGAAAAAGATGTGCGGCTGTTGGCGGAACTGGAAAAAGGATTGTTGGCTTCCGGGATCAGAGGTTTTCGTTTTGTCATTGTCGGCACGGGCAGCGAACGCGCCTGGCTGGAACAGCAAATGCAAGCCACTCATTTTGCCGGTGTGTTGAAGGGCGAAGCGTTGGCACGCGCTTACGCCAATATGGACTTGTTCATCTTCCCTTCGCGCACGGACACTTTCGGCAACGTGGTGCTGGAAGCGCAAGCTTCGGGCGTGCCGGCAATCGTCAGCGATCAAGGCGGCCCGAAATTCATTATCCGTGACGGCAAAACGGGTTTGGTAGCGCGAAGCAATTCTGAGTTTTTGAAAGCGATGCTGAGTTTGATCTCGCAACCGGAGCTTCATTCACAAATGCGTGAAGCTGCGCGCGAACTGGCTTGTCAGGCTTCGTGGGATAACGTCTTCGAGACTGTCTGGCAGGCTTATGAGCTTTGCGTTCAACGCTCAGCCGCAGAACGCGCCGTGCGCCAACCGTTGCCTCCGTCAACTGTGAGGCAGGATGCAATTAGTTGATCGTGATTTGAATTCGTGTACCGTCGGCGAGGCAGCGTTAAGCTTGCTTCGCCATCCAATTGAAACACTGGTTCGCCGATGGAATTGGAAGTCGGCTGTGTTGAGCGCGTTGACGCGCGGCGCTTTGTTTTTCTTTGCCAATCTGGGCGCGGGCTTTTCAGCAGCGGTCGGCGCGATGAGCATCGAAGCGGCCTTTTATATTTCGGTGGCCGGATTTTATGGCTCGGCGACCGAAGCCTTCCGCAAAGCTCGGCCAACCTGGATGGCAACGACGGTGATGATGATTGTCATGCCTGCCCTCAACCATTCATTGGAATTCGCGCTGCACTGGGGAACAGGAACCAAAAAACTGACCACCAGCATCATTGCGTCAGTTGTGCTTTCCATGCTGTCGGCGGTGTTCAACTTGTTTGCCATGCAGCGCGGAGCCTTTATCGTCGGAGCCGACCGGCAATCGCTGTTGGATGATTTTCGCCAAACCCCTCGAATCATTTTCGATTTTCTGACCTTCGTGCCGCGAGCGGTTTGGGTTCGAGTCAGACAGGACTGAAATGCCAATCAAAACTTTTCACATCACCAACTCTTACCACGCAACTTCCGGCGGAATCAGCACGTTCTACCGCGCGCTGTTTAAAGCTGCCAATCGGCTTGGACGGTCAATGTCATTAATCGTACCCGGCGACAAAACTCGAACCGAAGAGGTCGGCGAATTTGGCCGCATTCATCACGTTAAATCGCCTCGCTCTCCACTGTTCGACCGCCGTTACCGTTTGCTGATGCCGCAAAATTATCTGCCGTTTTTAGACGGCGAGATGCTCAGGATACTGAAGGATGAAAAACCGGACTTGATCGAAGTTTGCGACAAGTATTCAGTCTGCTGGCTGGCCGGATTGCTGAGGCGGAATTGGCTGTCGGGTTTGCCGCGCCCCGTTCTGGTTGGAATGAACTGCGAACGAATGGACGACAACGTCGGGGCATTTATGACTCGCGGCAATGTTGGGAAGCGATGGTCGCAGTTTTACCTGGGCAATTTGTACGTTCCGCTTTTCGATTATCACATCGCCAATTCCGAGTACACGGCGGCAGAGTTGCATTCGGCAATGACCCAGAAACATCCGCGCGAGGTCCGTGTGCTGCCGATGGGAGCGCAAATTGCCGAATTCGAAGCCGCTCATCCAAACGAAGCAAAGCGGCGACAATTGATCTCGCAACTTGGCGGAAACGAACGAACGAAATTGCTGCTATACGCCGGACGGTTGTCCCCGGAAAAGAACGTTCCGTTGCTGGTTGAAACGATGGAACGATTGGCCAGCGAAAGCAGCGAAGATTTCAGGCTTGTCGTTGCAGGTTCAGGCCCACTGGCCGACTGGTTTGAAAGCGAAGCCTGTCGTCGCGCATCAGGCAAAGTTTTGCTGCTCGGCCAGGTGCAGGATCGTCAGGCATTGATAAACCTGTACGCCAACTGCGATGCGTTCGTGCATCCCAACCCACGCGAACCATTCGGCATTGCTCCACTGGAAGCGATGGCAGCAGGGTTACCGTTGGTCGCTCCAAACGCAGGCGGAGTCTTGTCTTACGCCGACGAAACCAATTCATGGCTGGCCAAACCCGTTGCCGAAGCTTTTGCCGTAGCTGTAAAAAATATCTTCGCCGACGTTTCCGCTCGCAAAGACAAACTGGCTCGCGCACGTTGGACGGCGGCGCAATATTGCTGGCCGAGTGTGGCCGACCGCTTCTTTTCGCTTTACGACGAATTACATGCGGACTTTCCACAATCTAGGTTTGCATACCAGCTTCAAACGAATCGCCCAATTCCAACTGCCAGCAGCAGCGAACGGGCCTTGCCTTAATTTCTCAGCCAACTTGCTTGAAATCCCGCCTGCACGCCACTACAGTCAGCTTCGTTAAACATCTCACTTCCTTTTTGCAACGCTCATACGTGGCGTTTGTTTTACCGAAAGAATGACTAATACCGAAAAGCAGATAAACGACCCACTCGGCGAATACAATCGGCGATTGGCAGCGCGGCAAACCGCTCTGGCAGACAAACAACAACGCAGCCGCAAACTCTGGATCGTTCGGCGAATTTTGTTTGCTGTCATTGCTTTGATGATCTTGCTGGCCATTGATGGCAACCTTGACTGGTGGCTGATTGCGTTGCCGGTCGTGGGCTTCATCGCGCTGATGACAAATCACCAACGGTTGCTGGCCGAAATCGAGCGGCTGACTCGCTCTGTGAAGTTTTACGAACGCGGTTTGGCCAGATTGGACGACAACTGGTCTGGCGTTGGCGAAACCGGTGAACAATTCGCCGACAAGTCGCATTCTTATGCCGAAGACCTTGATCTGTTCGGACGCGGTTCGTTGTTTGAGTTGCTTTCGACAGCGCGGACTCAAGGCGGCGAAGCAATGCTGGCTGCCTGGTTGAAAGCTCCTGCTGAAATCGCTGAAATCCGCGCGCGACAATCGGCAGTCGAAGAGCTTCGTTCGCGGCTGGATTTGCGCGAAGAGTTGTCACTACTCGGCGCTGAAGTTCGCGCGGGCGTTCACACAGAAGAAGCGACGGATTGGGGAAAAGCCTCGCCGGTTTTCACAGCCAAACAGATTCGCGTTTTGGCTGTAGTCACCGCCGTTACCGGTCTGCTGGCGGTGGCGTCTGTGGTTATTTGGATCTGGCTGGGTACTCGATTGCCTATGCTGGCGGCAGTTATCGGCGAACTGCTTTTTTACATGCGTTACGGGGGAGCAGTTAAGCAAATCATCTCGGCGGTTGAACGTCCAAGCCGCGATTTGAATTTGCTGGCAGAGATTCTGGCTCGATTGGAACGCGAACCGGTCGCCGCGCCAAAGCTGGTTGCGCTGAGAGCCAAGCTGGACACAGATGGATTACCGCCATCGAAACAAATCGAAAAACTAAACCAGTTACTGGAAATTCTGGGCTGGATGAAGAATCAGTTCTTCGCTCCGATTGCGTTTCTGCTGCTGCTGCCTGCCCAGATCGCCGTCGCCATTGAACGCTGGCGGCAAACAGCCGGCGCTCACATCGGTGAATGGCTGGACGCCGTCGCCGAAATCGAGGCTCTGAACGCGCTGGCTAATTTCGCTTACGAACGCCCTGACAATCCTTTCCCTGAAATTGTCGAAAGCGGAGCCTGCTTCGACGGCGAAGCTCTTGGACATCCATTGATCGCTGCCGCTCGTTGCATTCGCAACAACGTGCAACTGGACAATCACCGCCAATTGCTGATCGTCAGCGGGTCGAACATGTCCGGCAAAAGCACATTGATGCGAACAGTTGGAATCAATGTCGTGCTGGCTTTGGCCGGAGCGCCGGTTTGCGCTCGGCGACTGAGCGTTTCGCCGCTGACCATAGGGGCTTCGATTCACATCCTGGATTCGCTGCAAACCGGAGCTTCGCGGTTTTACGCGGAGATAACCCGGCTGAAACAAATCGTCGAGCTAACCGAAGGACAATTGCCGTTGCTGTTTCTGTTGGATGAAATTTTGAGCGGCACTAATTCTCACGACCGTCGAATCGGAGCCGAAGCCGTTGTGCGAGGTTTGGTCAAACGCGGCGCAATTGGTTTGGTGACAACTCACGATCTGGCGTTGACGCAAATCGCCGACAGTATGGGCGAACACGCGACGAACGTTCACTTTGAAGACCGGCTGGAAAACGGCAAGATGATTTTCGATTATCGAATGCAGCCCGGCGTCGTTCAGCGCAGCAATGCCCTGGAACTGATGCGCGCCGTCGGAATTGAAGTTTGATGCAATTGAACACCACCGACAAATTATTGCTGAGCAGCCTGCTGCCGACCGAAGCCAGCGCGGCACGGTTGCGCCAACTGGCAGATATTGATTGGCCGACAGCGATTCGCCGAGCCGAGTTTCATAGCATCGCTTCCCTGCTCCGTTTCAATCTTGGCCGGGCTGGTTTGCTCGAATGGCCTCCGCAACAACAGCGAGAACAGTTGCGCGTCATCAGCCAGACGTGGGCGGCGCGACACCTGGCTTATGCCAGCGAAGCGGCCAGATTAATTGCGGCGCTGAAAGCCGAAAACATAGCGGCCATTCCGCTGAAAGGCGCGGCGCTGATGTTGGGCGGTTATTACCCACAAGCCGGTTTGAGGGCCGCGTTGGACATTGATCTGCTGGTTGAACCCGACAAACAAGATGACGCTGATCGAATCGTCGCCGCACTGGGTTACGAAGAATTGCCGGGACGCCGTTCGGTTCCGAATCGCCAGCGGCTGGCCAATGAAGTTAATCATCTGTGGCCGCGACGCGGGCCAAGCGGTTTGATCCTGGAACTTCATCGTCGCGCGTTTCAGTTCGCACGACTCGAACGCGATTTCACCTTTTCCGAAGTTCATAGCCGAACCGTCACAGTTTCTGTCGGCGACGATGAATTGTCACTGCCCTCTCCAACCGATATGGCTTTTCACCTGGTTCACCACACTCTGGTTGACCTGCAAACCACCAAAGCCATTTTGCGAACCATTGCCGATCTTCACTTTATCTTTGCCAAACAACCTATGGCGCGTTCGGGAATGATTCGTCAGGCTGAAGAATTCGGATTCGGCGGCGCAGCACATCTGGCAAATGAATTTGAGCAGTTATTGGCTGGAGCTTCGCTGACCGACCTGGATCAAGCAGCGAATGGCGAACAGCACGGTCTGTTGTTTGAAACTGCATTGGCCGAAGAAACTCTGCCATTGGCCGACGCAGCCCGGTTGTTTGAATACCTGGATTTCACCCGTCACCCACTGAAAAAGCTGGGCAATTTGTTTTCGCTGCTGTTCACTTCGCGCCAGCATTTGACGGAGCTTTACGGCCAGACTGAACAAGGCAGCGTTTACTGGAAATATCTGAGGCGTCCTTTTGATTTGCTGCGAAAGTTCAATCGCGCAGGATTTTCTCCCTCAAATCTGTGGAGGGTCTGGAAGTTAAGAAAGCTGGCGGGCGGCGGCAAATAAAGCTTAGATAAAAATCGAATGCGGCGGCAAGATCGTTATGACCTTGCCGCCGCATTTTGTTTTAGGCTTCGTTTTGGCGAAGCCTTAACAGAATGGGATGTAAACCGGAATCACAATTGTCGTTGTGGAGGTCAACGTCAAATGATGCAGGTTATGTCCCTGGTTGAAGGCTCCCGAACTGGCATTGGAGTTCGGGTTCAGGTTGATCATCGAACCAAACAGCGCGCGATCTTCAAACGCCCAGAACTTCATCCAACCGGTTCTACCTGCCGGTATCGCTCGGCTGAATGTGTTCGATGTGCGCGGGAAGGTGTTGGACAGGATTGTCCTGTACTGGCAGACCCCCAGGTTAGCCGTAAAGCTGAACGAAACCTCTGAATCGTCAAACAGCAAGCCCGTCAGATTTCCGATGGTCGCTCCGGAGGTGGCGAAGTTGCCGCCAACACGGTTGATGATCATCATCGTCGAGTTGCCGTCCGCCGTGCTGCCAATGCTGTCCGCACCCAAGATGCGCGGCAGCCTGTTGTAGTTCATGCCGTCAAAACGCAACGTCGCAATGGTCGCATTGGTGTCCGTCCCTGCCGGGAACATCATTGACGCAGCAATTGATTCGGCAGGCAGGTTAGCCTGGTGTCCACTGCTAAATTTGACGTACGAATCACCGATCAATTCGTTGAACGCGCGCGGCAAACCATTTGTGTCATCAACCGCCACGGCCACAATGTAGCCAGTGTTGCCCGGATCGAAGTCTGAGGTCAGGAATGAACTTGTCTGGTTCGGGGTCAGACAGAGAAACGCATCAAGTATCGAACAACTTGCTCCGTCCACGGCGAAAAGATGAACCGTCGCCTTTTCGGTGCCCGAAGTGTTGGTGATCGAAATGCGTGTGTTTTGCGAATTGGGGTTGGTGGCGTCCGAAGTATAGATCGGATAGAAGAGTATCGAACCTTCTTTCTGATCGCTCACTTCAGATAATGCCAGATAGGCTTTGCCAGGCGTCGTACCCGGAGGAACGATCTGCGTGTCGGCAAAGGCTCTGTTGTTTGCCAACATTCCAGTGCCTGGAATGATGATCGCAGGTTCACCTGACAATGGATTGGATTGAACTGCCAACGTGCCGGTTTCAGGCAGACAGTTGGTCGAAGCAATCGTCGCCGTGTTGGTCACGGTGATTGACGGATGTTTGATCGGGATTCTGGCAACGATGACGATCGTGCCGCTGATCGGTCTGGTCAACTGGCACTGATTGGCAGCGCCCAGCACTCCCAAATTGGCCAGAATCGTTGTTATGCCTCCGGCTTCGGTGATGGTGAAGGTCGTGCCGGGAACAGTCGAAGTCGGCGTTCCCACCACAGTAAAGCCCTTCGGCAACACGTCAACAATCGTCACACCATTGGCATTTGATGGGCCGGCGTTCGAGAAAGTCAGCGTGTAAGTGATATTAGACGGAGTGTTGGTCGTGCTGTATGGCGCCGGATTAGGAGTACCCGTTTTACTGATTGACAGATCGGATTGAGCCTGCACCGTCGAAGTGAATGACGCCGTATTGTTATTGGGGTTCGGATCAGTCGTATTCGAACTGATGGTCGCCGTGTCAGTCATATTCGGCACGCACATCTGGGCATCCGTCAGATTGCGGATCTGCTGGAAGTCAGGACATACACGCACGACGATTGTCAGCGTACGAACGACACCTGGGCCGGTCAATCCTCCCGGCGTGCCGCCAGCAGCATCCCAGGTCGCCTTGACTATACCGTTGGCTCCGACCGCCGGTGCCATTAATGTTGCTCCAGGTGATGCCACAGCAGAGATGAAGACAGTGCCCACCGGAAGCGGATCGCTGATCATTTCATTCAACGCGGCGCTCGGCCCGGCATTGTTCGCAGTAATTACGTAAGTCAGCAAATTGCCCGCAATCACAGGATCAGGCGTAGCCGTCTTTGTGCCCGACAGGTCAGCCATAAAGTCCAGGTTGACGGTGTCGCAAATGTTGGTGTTGTTGCCCGGAACAGGATCCGTGGACATCGAAGTCGCCGATACACAATTCTGATACTGAATCGGAGTCGGTTGCGGCGTAAATGCATCCTGAGTGAATGTCAGTCGAACAATGAATGTGCCTGCCGGGTTGACAGTCCCATCAAGGTTTTTGTTCGGCGGCAATTCCGAAGCCGTGCAGGTCACGCTGGTTGTGTTCCCCGGTGATCCTACTGCGGGATTGGCCGCGCAAATGACGTTTGGATTGCCATTGCCATCTTTGGCATTCGGGGTCACGAATTGACCGTTGCCGTCGAGCCGCCCAACCTGGATGTTGGTGATTTTCTGGAAAGGCGGCAATGTATCAACCAGATTGAACATCTGTGCTGAACTAGGCCCGTTATTGGTCACTGTGACGTTATACAAATTCCCGCTGGTTCCGGCAGTAACCGTGCCGCCCACCACCCCCGAAGAGTTGGTGTGCGTTTTGGTCAGCGCCAAATCCGAAGTCGGCGCCACTGGAGTGGTCAACGTCGTCGAGCCGGAAACAGGTCGGTTTACGTTATTGATCGTAGCGTCAAATGTCGCCACATCAACCAAACTGGCCTTGGTCGCCGGATCAATGAACACCGTGACATCAACTGCCGCAACGTTGTTCGGTGCATTTGCCGACAACAACGGAGCAGTACAAACCAGCGAACCTCCATTGCCTTGCGGGTTATTGCTCGGATTGACTCCGGTCGGGGGAGCACAAGTAAAAGTCGCTCCCGAAGGAAGCACGGGATTTACCGAAATATACTTCACACCCAACACTCGCCCCGGAGGTGTTTCCAACCCGGAGGGCAATACATCAGTCAACCGGATGTTCGACACATCGGACGGGCCGTTGTTTGTCAGCGTGATGCGATAGGTCAGAAAAGTTCCCGGCAAAACCGCAGTGCCGGTCACTGCCGCGCCATTTTGAGGCGTCGCCGGTCCGATTGGGCCGGTCTGATTCGGATTGCTGGCCGAAGTCACCGCCGACTGAACAATCTTGCTGATAGACAGGTTCGACGATGCGATAACGACCGTTTGGGTAGGCAAGGTGGTGTTATTCGAAGTATTCGGATCAGTTGTGGCGCCGCAAACAGTCGGCGGGAACGCCGGCGGATTCACATTCGTGCAAAGGCCGGAAGGGATGTTGGCCGGGTTCGACAAAATTGTGCCGCCAGCAACCGAGTCGTTGACCG
>JAGNMH010000691.1 GCA_017991275.1 Acidobacteriota bacterium | reverse complement strand
AAAAGTTGTTCATTGCGGCGCTCGTAACCCTAAACCGGATGAAACACTTCATCCCAAAACCAGATTGGAGAAAATATGAAAAAGACAATTGCAACACTTTCAATGATGGCCTTGTTGTTGGGAACGACCAGTGTTTTTGCCGCCCAGGCGAAACCACAGAAGCAAATGGCTCCCGCGCCCACCGCGGCCGCCAATGCCCCCACCGCCGCCAAGTCGAAAGGCAAGGCCAAGCGCAAACATCACGTCAAAGCGAAAGCGGCGGAAAAAACTTCGGGCAAGTAGTCGGGGAAAACTATTGCCCGAATATGGCTTCCGTTGACTGCTACCTCCTGGAGTCAACGGAAGCCGCTTTGATTTGGAAAGTGGGCTTCTTACTTACCTCCATGAATTCTTTGCATTCAGCTTAAAGTTGAGAGAGCGGACGTGAGCCTGGCAGGTGATGCAATCAGGCAAATGGCATTACCTAAAGTGATACCTCGTGAAGCAAGGCTCACGATTTGGCGGGCAGGAGTCCCCTCTCTGCTCGCCCTTTTTGATTTATGAGGGTTGCGTCGTTTATCGGCAACAGCTTTGGGAGGAGCTTAGCCGGTGTGATGGCAACCCTCTCCATTTCTTTTTACAGGTCGTTTATGACCATTGTCGCCAGTGTTTTCGGCAAATTCTCACTGTTTACCCAATCAATTCCGAAACAATCAGCGAGACTTGGCGCTTTGCTCGGCTTCTTTTTTTCGCTGGCCTTACCGCGCGTAGGCGCTATCTTTGTTTTGAATCACCTGGTACGCGCCACTGTTTGGCGGGCTGCAGGTGTCATGACAAAAGGGCTTCTGCTTGGAACGTCTATTGGTATTGCCTTCGACCTGCTGAAACAAAGCGGCTGGGTTCATTCAACAAACGAAGGCCAGATAGTTCAGAGCAATCCTGGCTTGCCTGCTGTCAACTGGCGGCTGACAGAAATGCTGCGCCTTTATGGTTACGAGCATCAATCGTTTCTTTCGCTTTACGGTGGCATGGAGGTCTGGTGGTTGCACGAACCTGAAGCCGCAATTGTTTATCGGCGTGTCAAACAGGTGTTGATTGTGGTTGGAGCGCCGCTGGCCGCAAAAGAAGATTGGCCTGAAGTGACCGAACGATTTTTGAATTACTGCCGCCAGCAAAAACTCAGTTGCCTGATGGTGCCTTTCGGAGAGGCATTTGCCGATGTGGCACGTGCCAGCGGGATGGGATTGATACCAGTTGGAGAATCCGGTTATTTCCAACTGCTGGAGTGGAAGCCGACAGGCGACCGCGCAAAGAAAATTCGAGCCGGAGCCAATCAGGCACGCAAAGCAGGCGTTGTTGTCGAATATTACCGGGCTGAACTGGCAGCGAACGAATCCACGCGAGCCGAAGTAGAAAGGCTTTGCCGGGCCTGGCTGGGAACGCGCGAACTGGATGCCCTGGGTTGGCTGTTGGAGTTGAATCCGTTCAAGTTGAGCGAGCATAAACGATACTTTCTGGCGCGCGACGCAAATGGACAACTGAAAGGATTGCTGGCCTGTTCTCCCATCTATGCTCGGCGAGGTTGGTATCTGGAAGATTTGATTCGCTGCCCTGAAGCCGAACGCGGTGTCAGCGAGTTGCTGGTGACCGAAGCCCTGAAACATCTGGCGGCTGAGGGCGCTGAACTGGCGACGCTGGGCACATCTCCGCTGGCGGGAATAAAAGCCGAAGGCCAATTCAAAAACACCGAACGTTTACTGAAGCTTATCTATCAACACTTCGACGCTTTTTATCATTTCAAATCGCTGCACCGATTCAAATCCAAGTTTGCGCCGTCGTTTGTCGAAAAAGAATACCTGGCCGTTTATCCACCCAAATTTCGACTGAAACCGGTGTTTGCCTTGATTGAAGCCTTTGAACCTGACGGATTGCCCGGCCTGATCGCGTCAAAACTGCGTCGCTCCAATCGCCCAGCCCAATAAGCCCAATAAGCCGCGCTCCTCGATTATGCTGTAAACCCAAACCTGCTGTAAGCTCCTTTTCACACACAACCCAACAACAGGAGGCTGAATGAATCACCAGACTGACAAAATCAATCGTCAAGAAACCGCGCGCAAACTGCTGAAAGTCGAGCTTGATAAGCTGTCGCCGAAAGAACGTGAAATCGTTGAACGTTTCATCAACCGCCGCCATGTGGCCAGAAATGTGATCCGCGAGTTCGACGAAAAACTGACCTTCGGCGAACAAATTGCCGACCGGGTAGCCGCTTTTGGCGGCAGTTGGACATTCATTTTTATTTTTCTGTCGCTTTTGATCGTGTGGATGGTCTTCAACACATTCGTGCTGGCAACGCGGGCTTACGACCCTTACCCGTACATTTTGCTCAACCTGATCTTGTCTTGTGTCGCGGCGCTGCAAGCTCCGGTGATTATGATGAGCCAGAACCGCATGGCCGCCAAAGACCGCGAACAGGCGACTCACGATTACGAAGTAAACATCAAAGCTGAACTTGAAATTTTGCAGTTGCAGGAAAAATTGAATGAGCTGCGTGAACGCGATTGGATGGTGTTGATCGAAATGCAGCAAAAACAAATTCAGATGCTGGAACGGTTGCTATCTCAGGCCATCCCCAAGCAACATGGGCACTGAGCTTAGGCGATTCTACTTTCGCCAACCATATCCAAACCTGACAACAATTCAAATATGATGAGAGGTTACGTGCCAGACAAAATTCTCTTCCTGTTGCTGCTTGTGTTAGTGCTGCTGACTGGCTGCAAATCCGAACCAAGGGTTGATCCGCAGTCACTGACTGAGCGTGAGCGCGACGGTTTGATCGGTAATGTCAGAGCCACATTGACGGACGATGTTGTGCTTGACGAACAAAACGGCCAATGGATGGAAGTTCAGCAGGCTTCTTCGACCACGCTTTACGACGCGGCGGGCAAACGGACTCTGCAAACGCCTTTTCGAGTGATGATGGCCAATGGATTTGCTATTACTCAGCACGAATTGTTATTCGATCCAATAGCCGTACCCACAAACAGCAACTCCAAGAAATACGTCGAGCACGATAATAAAGGTAACGTCGTCGAAAGGGGCGACCAGGACAACGGCAAACGAATCGCCGTCGAACTTTTCGTCAAATATGAATTCGACATGCGCGGCAACTGGATCAAACGAACGCTGCTGCGACCGGTCGAAAAGAGCGGCAAAAAGGAATTACAGCCATCGGAAATCAGCCATCGCCAGATTATTTACGCCGATTCGGTCAAAGCTGAGGCTCCGGTTGAGCTAATCCCGGCCACCGCCAAGCAGTTGAAAAGCCCGATTGCGGCAACCGAAGAAAACCTTGCCGCAGGAAAAAATCTGTTCTTGCAGCGATGCGCCGCCTGTCACGGAGAAAACGGCAAAGCCAAAACTGAATTCGCCGCCGTTATGCCGACAAAACCCGCTGACCTGACGGAGCAACCAGCCATTTCGCTGACCGAAGGCGAGGTTTTCTCAGCCGCCAGCGAAGGAATCAAAGCCAGTGGAATGCCTGGATTGAAAGGCCGCATCAGCGACGAAGCCATCTGGAAAATCGCGATGTATGTTCGGCAACTTCCGCTGGATCAGGCCAGGGCCGAAACCATCGCCAAAGCTTCGCCGAC
>JAGNMH010000690.1 GCA_017991275.1 Acidobacteriota bacterium | reverse complement strand
ATCCAGGCGAATGACTTCGCCGTTGAGCATTTCATTTTCGATGATGTGTTTGGCCAGCGCGGCGTATTCAGCCGGATTGCCCAAACGTGGTGGGAAAGGAACTTGAGCGCCTAACGAAGCTTTGACGTTTTCCGGCAATCCAGCCAGCAAAGGCGTGTCGAACAAACCCGGCGCAATGGTCACAACGCGAACCCCAGTCCTGGCCAGATCGCGCGCAATCGGCAAAGTCATCCCGACAATTCCGCCTTTCGACGCCGAATAAGCTGCCTGCCCAATCTGTCCGTCAAACGCCGCAACCGAAGCCGTGTTGATTATCACTCCGCGTTCGCCCGAAGCGTTTGGTTCTTGCGAACTCATTTGGGCCGCAGCCAGACGAATGACGTTGAACGTCCCGATCAGATTCACTTCTATGACTCGTTTGAACCTCTCCAGTGAATGCGGACCGTCTTTGCCAACGGTTTTTTCGCCGCCGCCAATGCCCGCGCAATTGACCAGGCCATTCAAGCCGCCGAAGCTCGAAACGGCAGCGGAAACCGCAGCCTTCACGCTGTCCTCGTCGGTGATGTTGCATTCGACAAAGCGAGCATTAGCGCCAAGTTCAGCCGCCAAAGCTTCGCCTTTTTCTTTGTTGATGTCTGCAATAACGACGTTTGCGCCACCGGCTGCCAACAGCCGCGAAGTTGCTCCACCAAGACCGGAAGCGCCGCCTGAAACCAAAAATGTGCTACCACTGATATTCATTGATGAACTGTTCCTCCTGCATTTTCGACAAACTACGAACCGCTGCCTTTTTGGCCAGCGGGGTCAACAAACATCTTGCGCAGTTTGGCGGAGTGGGAAATTTTGGATTTGATCGAAGCCGCACTTTACCTTTGCCCGCACGATACAGCAAGACAACGCAGTTGACCAAATAAACCTAGATCGGTTTGCAGATCAGCGTACGGTAGACTGTTCAGTCTGCCGATGTTTTCGCTAGCGTGAGACTGCGGCAGGCTAGACAGCCTACCGTACATTCAAGTGCGAACTAATCTAATTGCTTGCGAGTGTGGACGATTCCGTTTTCGTCCAACCTCACTTCGTACGAATCGCACAATGTGGCGACGATCTTCCAGTTACTCATGCCATCCCCGCCAGGATTACAAAGATTCGATTAACTCGCGCATTTGCTGCGGCATTGGAGCTTCGATGTTCAACTCTTTGCCTCCAGCCGGATGGCGAAAGATCAGCCGCGAAGCATGAAGCTGTTGATGTTTCAGATCGTGTTTGACCGCCAACGGGTCTGTGCCGGCATTTGTGCTGGCAATGGCTGATTTATAAATCGGATCGCCGACAATCGTATGACCTATCAAATTGCAATGAATTCGAAGCTGATGAGTTCGCCCGGTTAGCGGCTCCAGTTCCAGCAGGGTGTGAGCCGCGAACCGGCGAAGAACCTTGTAATGTGTTTTCGCGGTTTTGCCGCCGTCTTTTTCCTCCATCACCTGCCAGCGTGGCCAAACGTCTTTCCCTTCTTTTGAACCAATCGGCGCGTCAATTTCTCCGGCGCTTTGCTCGACTCGCCCGCTGACCAAAGCCAGATAAAATTTCTTCACCCAGCGTTCGCGGAAATGTTTGGATAGAGTCCGATGAGCACGTTCGTTTTTGGCCAGCACGATTACGCCGGAAGTGTTGCGATCCAGCCGATGAATCAAACCCGGGCGAATGGCTCCGCCAGTCATTTTCCAAAAATGATAAGCCAGCCCATTAAGCAGCGTGCCTGACTTTTCAGTGTGCGAAGGATGAACCAGCAAGCCTGTAGGTTTGTTGACGACAATCAGCGATTCGTCTTCGTAAAGGATTTCCAGCGGGATGGCTTCAGGCGTGCCGGAGGATTTTTCAGCCGTAAAAATTTTGACGCTGACCCGGTCGCCATCGGCCAGCCTGGAGCCTTTCAGTGAAGCCTGGCCATTAACTAAGACGTCGCCTTCGGCAATCAAACGGCGAATTCGAGTCAAACTGATTTTGGGAAGTTCGCGTGCCACGAATTCATCCACGCGAGGCTTGTCTGCCCCGGCGGTCAATTCAAAGCTCAGACGTTCGGGGTCAAGCATGGCTTCCCTTTCGCGCCACCAGCATCAGGATCAAAACCAAAGCTCCCAGCAAAGCAAAGCCGGTCAGCCCGACGGAGTATTTGTGCATTTGGTCGAAGCTGGAACGAATCGGGTCGCTGGCTGGCAGAGCATAAAGCCCATCGCCCGCCTGCACTCGCAAATCGTGCATCCATCCTGAAACCACTCGCGACATTGCCATGGCCGCCGTCATCAAAGCCGTCACTATCAGTTCAAAAAGGAACCTGCGAGTCTTACGCCCACGAGAAAACAGCAGAATTAACAGCAGCGCCGAACCAATCACCAGCCCTATGATTTCAGCCACGCCAAGCGAGCGCGAAACAACCTGTCCGGCCAGATGCTGAGTCGGCAAAACGCGAAATGCCGTGGGCGCGACAACAAAGCTGAAAAACGCCATCACTCCCAGCCAGCAGGAAAGCAACGCAATGCGAATCTGTTGAGTCATTGATTTAATCCAAGCAGTGCAATGTGAGGAATTGGAGCGTCAGTCTCCGTCAAAAACTGTTCCAACGATGCCCGAAACTGTGTGGTGTCCAGTCGCATCATCAACGGCGGCAGCTTGGCCAGTTTGCCAATCGCCCGCTGGCCAACACTTTGAGCGCCCTTTAAATTGCCTCGCTGAATATGATGCAAAGCAGCGGCGGCTTGAATCAGAGCATGCAGAAACTCGCGTTCGTCGCCATTGGCTTTCATCCATATTTCTTCCAGCACCTCGTGGCATTCAAAGAATTCACCATTGTTGAACAACTCCACACCGCGCAGAAATTCTTCTGGCAAATCAGTCATCAGGCTCTCAATAACGCGGCACGTTCGGGTCAACCTTTAACGACCAATCGTCAATCCCTCCAATCAGGTTTTTCAAGTTGCTGAAGCCTTGGGCGGCCAGAAACTGACAGGCTCGATCAGACCGCATGCCGTGATGGCAATGCAGGACTATCTCTTCGTCTCTGTCTGAAAGCTCCTGCGACCATTGCATAATCCGTCCAAGCGGCTTCAGTTCAGCGCAGCCGATTTTAGCGTGGTCGTATTCGTGAGCTTCGCGTACGTCAATCAGACGAAACTTGTCGCCTGCGTCCTGTTTTGCTTTCAACTCTTCGACAGTGATGATTCCGTAGGTTGGCATTAGTGATGACTCCGATAAAATGAATTAGCGCGTTGCGCTCCGCATATTTTCGATCAGTTCAGTCAGCCGTTCGATTTCGGTTTTGGCGTCGGCAAGTTCGTGCTTGCTGGCCATAAAGCTCTGCCAGTGGCCGCTTTCAACAATCGGCGAGAGGCGTTCTTCGCCGAGGGCACTGGCCAGCACAGCGATCAAAATGCCAGACACCTGAGTGTGTTCGACGTAACGAGCAATCACGCCGTAAGCCATTTCGGCTGATTCCAGATTCCATTCCAATTCAGTCTTTTGATCTTCCATAACTTTTGGGCACAGCTATTTGACGAATGGCAGTTCAACCAGTTTCGCCCGGCCAATTTCAGTTTCGCCTTGTTTCAAAATGAACTCGGTTCCGCGTTCCAGGC
>JAGNMH010000689.1 GCA_017991275.1 Acidobacteriota bacterium | reverse complement strand
CAACAGTGGTTGGAGGGGGCACCGGTTCCCAATTCGCGCCGCCATTGGTTGTTCGGAAAATGGCGCCGAAACCGATCAAGGCAAACAAGACCGATGGATTGCTGCGGCTGATGAGCAACCGATTGACCGTAATGTTGACGCCTTGCGGAAAGCCACTAAGCGACAGCCAGATGGTTCCGCCATCCGTGGTTTTGTAAACGGCCTGCGACCCTCCGGCGTAAACGGTTGTCGGAGTCGAAGGATCAACCGCGAACGTTTGGATTCTCGGCGAGCCGCCGAAGGGCGGACGAATGGTAGAGATCGGCGTCCACGTCAATCCGCCATCTGTGCTTCGGAGCGGGCTGTTGACGGTTGCGGCGTACAACGTGACCGGCGAAGTTGCCGCAATCGCCAAAGAAACAATAGGGCCGGGAGCGGGCAGCACAGTCCAACTGTTGCCGCCATCAGTGCTTTTATAAAGCGCAGAAAAATTGAAGGCATAAATCGTCATCGGCGCGGTCGGATCAATCACAAGTTGTGAAACGGACAAATTGAATTGGCTGCCCGCTTTGGCCCAAACCGCACCGCCGTTGACGGTCTTGAACACGCCGCGTTCGGTTGCCGCATACACAATCGCCGGATTGGAGGGATCAACCGCCAGGTCGTTCGTTTGCAAAGCCGCCAACCCGCTGCTTGCGGCATTCCAAGTGCTTGCGGCATTCGTGCTGGCATAAAGCGGGCTGCCTTGCTTGGTCGCTTGCAACGGGTTTGCCGTCGGAAAATCCACCGAATCGGTGCTGCCCGTCAGATACAAATTGCCTCCAGCATCCAGCGCCACACCATTGCCCGATTCGCCGCCGCTGCCGCCCAGCAACGTGGAATAAACCAGCGCCGACCCCGCCGGATTCAACCGCACAACGAACGCATCGGATGCGCCGCTGCGCGTTGTTTGCAGCGCGTCTTTCAACGGAAAATCCAACGACGAAGTGCTGCCAACCACAACCGCGCCGCCCGCCGCATCCACTTTGATTTGTCTGACGGATTCCAGGCCGCCGCCGCCCAGCCAGGTGGCGTACACAACGGCGTTGCCCGCCGGATTCAACTTCATTACGAAGACATCAGTCCCGCTGCCTTTGTTTTGCTGAATGGGACTGGCGCCGGGAAAATCCGCCGAATCGGTCACGCCCGCCAGATACGCGCTTCCTTCGCCATCAACCGCAATTCCGTATGCTTCGTCAACGCCCGCGCCACCGATGTAAGTCGAATAAACCAGCACCGGATCAATCACCAGCGAACGACCGGCGTCATATTCGCCCAATCGAAACGTCACTCGATTGCCCTTGATCCGGTAAGCGCAACGCACCTCGCGCCGCGCGCCATCCACTTCCTGCCAGGCGACCGGCTTCAGCATCCGCACGTCTGCTCCTTCAGCGCGCAGAGTCAGCGAACCATCGCCGTCCAGCGTCAGCGCCTGCACTCCGCTGAAATCCATCTCGATCTTTTCCGCTCGCGCGCCCGGCGCAACGACGAAGTCATATTCAAGCTGCCGCTGATTGCCATGCCAAATCAAATCCACGCCCGGATAAACGGATTCGTATTTCACTTTGGCAAAGCTCTCAATGCCGGTTTGCCAGCGGCTGGTGTCATTGCCCAGAAAGTAATTGCCGCGGCCCGGCAACCGCTCAACGCCTGAGACTTTCGGTGAAGCCTTCGTACCGGCCAGACTCATTTTGAGAATCGCCGATTGCGGATTCCGCGCTTCCGGCTTGCCGGATCGCAGTTTCAACACTGCCTCCTGGCCGGTCAAAAACAACGCGTACCCGTCGCCGCGCGCCAGAAACTTTACGCGCCCGTCGCTTTGCCCGCGATTCACCTCAAAGGAAAGCGGCAACTTTCCGTAAGTCTGCGATAGCCGCTCGACGGCCGCCGGTGAACCAGCAACCGTCCGGTCAACGGAAACCTGGCGCTCGGCCAAAGTCGTGTTCAGCCAGACCAATGAAGCAAGCACACTTATCAATACAACTCTGAATTTCATAAAGCACCTCAATTTCAATGTTGCGAATTCACACGTATCCGAAGGAGTGATCGAAAGCAGGGGGGCATTGAACTGTTTTGTGGGAGAGCAGGGATTTTACTTCGCTTGCCGGAACCAAGTGCAAGCCGTAACCGGTAGTTTGATCCGAATCAAACCGCGGGCATTTGTTGCGTCACGCAATGAATCGAGCCGAGTCCCCAAATCAGATCGTGGCAATCAATGCCTATGACTCGGCGGTTGGAGAAAAGCGATTGCAGAATTTCGCAAGCCTTTGCGTCGTTGGAGTGGCGATACGTCGGAACCAACACCGATTTGTTGGCGATGTAAAAGTTGGCGTAACTCATCGGCACTCGCTGGTCTTCGACATAACGGACTCCGGGCATTGGCAGAGTGACAACCCGCAGCGGGTTGTCACTCTGATCTTTCATCGTCAGCAATCGTTCGTAGTTTTCTTTCAATGGATGGAAGTTTTCATCCTGCGGGTCTTCTTCGATGACGGTGACGACTGTGTCGGCGGAAACGAAGCGCGTCAGATCGTCTACGTGGCCGTCGGTGTCGTCGCCCAGAATTCCATCGCCCAGCCACAGAATGTTCGTCACGCCCAGATAATCTTTTAGATACTGTTCAATCTGCTGGCGATTCAATTGCGGATTGCGATTGGGATTCAGCAAGCAGGCTTCAGTCGTCAGTAACGTGCCAAGCCCGTTCACGTCAATTGAACCGCCTTCCATGACGATGTTCGGCTGAAACAGGACTTCGCCCATCTCCTCGGCGATGCGAGTCGGAACTACGTCGTCGTTATCGCAAGGCAGATACTTCCCGCCCCAGGCGTTATAACCCCAATCGTTAATCGCGCGTTCACGTTTGCCGTTACGGTCACGGACGACATAAATCGGCCCGTGATCTCTGCACCAGGCGTCGTCAGTCGGGTTCAGATGAAAACGCACACGATCAAGATTGACTCCTCCAGCGCGCAAAAGCTGGCGCACCCGTTCGGCGAAGTCTTTGTCTGCGACGTTGATGCGGACAAGTTCCGATTCGCTCAAGTGTTTGGTTAGTTCGACAAAGACAGCCGGAATCGGTTCAAAGCGTCCTGGCCAACTTGCTTCTTTGTGAGGCCACGACAGCCAGGTGGCTTCGTGCGGTTCCCATTCGGCTGGCATGCGATAGCCAAGTTCTTGCGGTGTTTGAGTGTTTATGAGCATCAAGATAAGTTCTGATCAAATGTAAATTTATTGGCTGGGATTGTCATCACTCCGAGGGCCTGACAGCAGGTTGAAGCGGGCAAGCTTTATCAAGGCGTTATTTTCTTCGGTAGCGCCTAATTCCTCGCACTGCTTGAGGAGCAAAAAGGACAAATGCCGTATATGAAGTATTTCTCTCACCAAGTTTCGTAGATCAACATCGTTGATGGATTTCTGGCCAGATTTTATTTGCTCCAATTCTGCATTGGTAAAAGGAACCATCCCCCAGCCTTCAATCCAATCTTCTTCATCCTGATCGGCCATAACAATTTCTCTGAAACAAATTATTCGTCAATGAATCGTTTGGTGATGTTTTGATAAGCGTCAATGCGCCTGTCGCGCAGAAACGGCCAATGCGTTCGTTGCACATCC
>JAGNMH010000688.1 GCA_017991275.1 Acidobacteriota bacterium | reverse complement strand
AAGGGGCACCAAGCAACGCCAGATAATACTCGTCGTGGCTAAACATCAGGCCACCGCCACCCGGGCCACGTCCGCCCTGCCCACCTGGGCCACGTCCACCACCAGGAGGTGGGCCACCACCCGGAGGGACACCGCCACCTGGAGGCGGGCCTCCACCGCCTGGGCCTCTGCCACCACCCGGTCCGGCAGTTTTCAAGGCTTCGTCGCCTTCCATAATGTCTTTCACTTTTTGCAGCCCTTGCTTGCTCAGGGCGACGGCCAGCAACTTCATAACGGCTTCGCGTTGCACGGGGCTTAGGTCGCCCATGCGCAAGCCTTTGCGTTGAAAAATGCCGCTCGGAAAATTCGACCATCTAACTTTCTGGTCGTTGTCGTCGAAAGCGAAACTGACTTTGGCGCGTCCGGCGTCGTCGAGTGTCGCCAGCAAGACTTTGGCTGCCGCAACGGTTTTGCCGGTAACGTCGCTTTCCTTCGCCGGTTCAACCCTCAACGGTGGCGCAGGCGTCGTCGGGATTTTTTGCGTACGCTGTTGCGCTGCCCGCAGCACCCAGCCAGCAGAGAGCAGCGCAAATAAGCATAGAACTGTGATAGCGATTTTTCTCTTCATCAAATAACCTCTCTGAAATAAATTACGCACGGCCAAACGCCTTGCGTTTTCTCCGCTCCATAGGAAACCGCTGTTGCAGCAACCCAATCTTTACGGAATCCAAAACAGGTAAATCAGATAACAGGCCACAGCACCGACACCAGCCAGAATCAGTCCGCTGAACCGCCGCCGTTTGACGAACCAGATCAAAACCATTCCGCTCAGCGAAACCAGGGTCATCAACACTGCTGAAAGATCAATGATCCACAACCAGACTCGCCCGCTGTCGCGGCCTTTGTGCAGATCATTCATGACGGCGACGAAACCGCTGCGAATTTCGGTCAGTTCATATTCGCCGGTTTCGCGGTTGATGAAAGCGTCGGCGGCATAGCCAGGCCCTTTGAATGAAACTGAAGCCTGAGTTTCCTCCAGCCGCAAATCGCTCAGAGCGCCTTTGATGCCGTGCGTGTTGCGAAGATGTTCAACGATGGCCAGTTTGTCCACATTGGCGTCGTCGGTTTTGATCCATTTGGTTTCGACGCTGCCTTTCAGTTGCGCCGTGCGTTGTTGCGCGCTGAACCAGTCTGTGTGGTTCAGCGTCAACCCCGTCACAGCAAAGAAAAACAGAATGGCGAAACTGGCCATCGAAAGGTAAATGTGCAGCCAGCGCGACAGCGAAGCCACACGTCGTTTCAAATAAAACTGAGAATGATCCGCCGGAACCTCAGCCTTTTTTGCGGTAATCGAGCGATCCTGAAGCGATTTCGACATTGCCTGTTAAGTTGAATTGTTTGGGAGCGCCGTTGAAATCAATTTCCTGACGCATCAGTTGATAGGTTCCATGTTCGCGCGCGGCTTCGATGAACACAGTGTATTTGCCGGGTTTCACCAGCTTGCCCTTATTGTCTTTGCCGTCCCATTTCAGCGTGTATTTGCCCGGCGCGCGTGTTGCGCTGGAAACGGAACTGGCCAAATCTGAGCCTTCGGCCATCGAACGCATGCGATCTCCGCGCGACCACGATTTCAAATCCGGCAACCAGCGCGGTTTCTGATACCACAGCGCAATGGTTCGAACCGGAAACTTGTCCTTGTCTTCGATCCACACGGCGACATAAGGGCGGCGATAACCCATGCCTTCGATTCGCGCCAGTTCAAAGTTGATGACCAGTTCAAAGGATTGATCCCAAGCCTGCACAGATGAAGCTGGAATCGGATTTGCACGAGGAACGATTGGAGCTTCCAGCGCGTGCCAGCCTTTGCTTTCAATCCGTTCACCGGTTTTGGTAATCAGCAGGTATTCGATTTCAGGCAAAGTCGCCGCCAGTTGCGAACTTTCTTCCGGCGTCAGCACGCAAAAAGTCGTAGCCAACGCTCCCGCATCAGCGGCTTTGGGAGCGACGACCGTGGCGCTGATGACCTGGTCAACAGGTCTGGCCGTGCGCGGGTCAACCAGATGCGAATACCAGCGTCCGTTGATTTCAACGCCTCGGCGGTAATTGCCGCTGGTGGCCACAGCGCGATTGCGAACCAGCAGCGTAGTCAGCGGAGCATCGTTTTCGGCATCGGCTTGCGGATTGGCTACGCGAACGGATTCAGCCATCGCGCCGCGCACAACCAGATCGCCTCCACTGTTGACGACAACGCCGTTCAATTTGGCCGCCGCCATTGCAGCATCAGCCGCGCGGTTGACGATGTAGCTTTTGGCGAATGAATTCAGAATCAGCGGAGCGTCGCTCAACCGAGTCGCGGTTTGAGTCGCTGCATCCAGCCTGTAATGCGGTTGCCGAATCGCCGCGATTGCCAACTGCAATTCGGAATCAGTCGGCACACGATGTTCAGACGCAGCCTGTTTCCAAAGCTTTGAAACGACCTGAGCCGCCGGGTCCAGCGCGCCATTGCTGCGCGTTCGCCATTGATCGAAAAGGCTCAGGACTTCAAACAATTCGGGCGAAACGCGCACGGCTTCGCCAGAAGTTTTCAGCCAGCGATTGAACTCACTAGACTGATCGTACCCACTCAGGATTTTGCCGACTCGTTCGATTTCGGCCATTGCGGCGGTTTCGGCGCGGTCGGCTGCGGCGTCGGACGACACAGCAAATTTCATTTCAAGCGAAGTACCCAGCACGTTTTCAAATTGCGAAACGCGCCAGGCGGCGCGCGCCGCCAAAGGTTGACGCGCGCCGCCGCTCAGACACAGCAAAGCCAGACAAATTGTAGTTAAAAGTATAATTCTCATTTCGTGTAAAGGTTTGGTTGAAGTTTATTGATTGACCGGTGGGCGCGCGGGACGGCGTTCGCCTTCATGCTCGTCGTGTTCATCGCGTCGCTCGCCGCCGCTTTGAGCCTCGGCCAGCTTACGCAATTCTTCTTTGCTTAACACGCCGTCTTTGTTGGTGTCGCCGCGCTCGAACATTCCGTGCATGCGTTCGGGCACTTCGGATTTGCTGAGCTGGCCGTCGCCGTTCTTATCGAATTCCAGCAACTGTTTGACCATTTCTTCAGGGTTGGGGCCGCCTGGGCCGCGCTCGCCGCCTCGTCCACCTGGGCCGCCCGGCCCGCGCTCTGGAAAGTTGGGACGGATTTCATCTTCGGTCAATTTGCCGTCGCCGTTTTTGTCCAGCTTGCGCAAAGCGACGGAGGCGTTGTTGATCTCTTCCGCCGAGATGACGCCGTCACCATCGGCATCAAGCGCGGTCATGACAGGAAGCGCCCGCATAAAATCGCGCCCGCCTGGGCCGCCGCGTCCCCCACCAGGACGCCCTTCCTGCGCGTAAAACGTATTGGCACCCACGGCAAAAATTGCTGCCAGAATGCAAAGTACAGATAGCTTTTTCATGATTGTTTCTCCGTTGAATTGCGTGCCTTGACGTTGGGCCAAAGGCATTCTCAATACCAACCAAGGATTATTCCCGGTTAAAGGCAAGACGGTCACTGAACGTAGGTGGTCACAATGTTTGCCATCTCGCCTTCCACGCGCAAGATTCCCTTTGCGCATTGACAGCAAAGAGCCGAAAATTTCGTACCCAATCTTTAACTGCCAACGTCAAAG
>JAGNMH010000058.1 GCA_017991275.1 Acidobacteriota bacterium | reverse complement strand
TCAATCCGCTGGTCGCCGGGGAATTCGTTCAAACCCCGGCCACAATTGAAGAAGCTGCGGCAATTTACGGAAAGCTGCTGGCAAAATTCGACAAAGCCGAACCGCTGACAGACCCCAACCAGGAAGTTTTGCGCCAGGTGCTACACGGCGAGGAGTCGCCAACCAATGTTCCATTCAAAGATTACAACGACATTCGCCTGGTCAAAGACAGCCAGTTCGAACGCGATCAAAAACAGAAAATCGAACGAACGATTACCGCCCGCGCTTTCGACGGAGCGGCTCCGCGAGCAATGGCAACTGAAGACTCGCCAAATCCTAAACCGGCTGTCATTTATGTTCGCGGTAACCCAAACAACAAAGGTGCTGAAGTTCCGCGACGTTTTTTGCAGGTTCTGTCCAATGATGATCGCCAACCGTTTACCGATGGCAGCGGACGTTTGGAACTGGCGCGCGCAATCACTGATCACAAAAATCCGCTGACGGCTCGTGTCATAGTCAATCGCGTCTGGCAATGGCACTTTGGTCAAGGCCTGGTTCGCACGCCCAGCGATTTCGGTTCTCGCGGAGAGATTCCGACACATAGCGAACTGCTGGATTATTTGGCCGCGTGGTTTATGAAAAACGGCTGGTCGTTGAAAAAGCTGCACGCTTTGATTCTGAATTCGGCAACCTACCAGCTATCAAGTGCAGACAATCCGACGGCTCGGCAACGCGATCCTGAAAACCGGTTGTTGTGGCGAATGAACCGTCAACGGCTGGATTTTGAATCGCTGAGAGACGCCATGCTTGCCGCCAGCGGTCAGCTTGATTCGACCATGGGAGGTTTGCCGGATGAAATGACTTCGTGGCCATTTGCGCGAAGGCGAACGGTTTACAGCTACATCAATCGAGCCAAGCTGGCAGCGGAGCTTCTGACTTTCGATTTTGCCAGTCCAGACGCTCACCTGGCTCAACGTTACCAGACGACGATTCCACAGCAATCGCTTTACTTGATGAACAATCCCTTCGTCGTCGAACAGGCGCGAGCGATGTTGACCAGACCGGATATCGCCGAAGCGAAAACTCCACGCCAGCGAATTACGAAACTTTACCGTCTGCTTTATGGCCACGAAGCCAGCTCGGAAGAAATCGCCTGGGGAACGGCCTTCATCAAACAAAACTCTTCATCAGCGGAATCCGCGATCCGCGATCCGCAATCCGCAATCTGGAAATACGGTCAGGGTGAATACGACGAAAAAGAAAAGAAGCTCAAGAGTTTCATCGAACATAAATTCTTTGCCGCCGGTTCCTGGCGGTTGAACGCCAACGAGCTTGATCCGCGCCGCCAAACTGCTTTCATCAACCGCGAAGGCGGCGTGCCGTCCGGAAAAACCAACTCTGCTATTCGACGTTGGACAGCCGGTTTCGACGGCAAAGTCACGATCACCGGCAAGCTGATTCACGACCTGGAACAGCCCTGCGTAACTTGCGACGGCGTCGAAGCCGTCATCGTTTCAAGTCGTAGCGGGAAAGTCGGCGACTGGTCGGCTTATTTGTCGCAAGCCGAAACCACCGCCACCGTCGAAGTCAAAGCCGGAGACACCATTGATTTCCTGGCCTTGAACAAAAAGAACACCAGCGGCGACGATTTCAAATGGCACGTGACCATCCGCCGCGACGGAGGCACTGAAGATTGGGATTCGGTTCGAGATTTTTACTCGCCGCTGACCCGGCCAATGAATGCCTGGGAACGTTACGTTCAGGCATTAATGGCTGCGGTTGAATTTTCGATGATTGATTGAGACTTGTGGGAGGCCAAACAATGGAAAACACTTTGATTACTCGACGCGAAATGCTGCATCGCAGCGGAATGGGAATGGGCGCGCTGGCGCTCGCTCAATTGACCGGGCAAACAACCCAGGCACAGCAACTCAATTCAACCAATCCGCTTGCGCCCAAAGCTCCGCACTTCCCTGCCAAAGCCAAACGAGTCATTCACCTGTTTATGAACGGCGGCCCATCGCACGTTGACACCTTTGACCCGAAGCCGATGCTGGAGAAATACGACGGCAAGCCTCTGCCGATTCATCTGAAAACCGAACGCAAAACCGGCGCGGGTTTCGCTTCGCCATTCAAGTTTCAGAAACACGGCCAGAGCGGCACTGAAGTCAGCGAGTTGTTCCCCAACGTTGCCAAATGGGTAGATGAAATGTGCGTCATTCGTTCTATGAAAACCGAACTGCCGAATCACGAGCCTTCGCTTTACCTGATGAACTGCGGCGACCAGCGGCAAGTGCGGCCAAGCCTTGGTTCGTGGGTGACTTATGGGCTGGGAACTGAGAATCAAAACCTACCCGGTTTCGTGGTCATGACACCCTTCGGTTATCCGACCGCCGGAGCGCAAAGCTGGACTTCGGCTTTTCTGCCTGGCGTATACCAGGGCGCGTTCATTGACCCGAATGAAACCGATGTCGAACGCCTGGTTCACAACATTCGCAACAACAATTTGAGCCGTCAGCAACAACGCGAGCAGTTGGATTTACTCGCCAAGCTCAACCACCGCTACCAGCAAAAACGTCAGGAAGAATCGCTGATCGAAGCTCAGATTCAATCTTACGAACTCGCCTTCCGAATGCAGACCGAAGCAGCCGAAGCTTTCGATCTGAGCAAAGAACCGGAGCACATTCGACGAAGTTACGGCAGTTCAGCTTACGGACGGCAATTGTTGCTGGCGCGACGATTGCTGGAACGCGGAGTCCGTTTCGTCCAGTGTTGGCAAGGCAAAGGCCAGCCCTGGGACAGTCACGACAACTTGCCCACGCATCACCGAAATCTGGCGCGCATCACCGATCAGCCGATTGCTGCCCTGCTGGAAGATTTGAAACAGCGCGGGATGCTGGAAGACACATTGGTTATTTGGGGCGGCGAGTTCGGGCGAACGCCTACAGTTGAGCTGACCGGTCACACGAAAAAAGAAGAGTACGGACGCGACCACAATCCTTACGGCTTCACGGTCTGGATGGCTGGCGCTGGAGTCAGGAAAGGTTACGTTCACGGCGCGACCGACGAATTCGGATTCCGCGCGGTGGAAAACGTCGTCCATGTTCACGACTTGCACGCGACTATATTGCACCTGCTGGGCTTCGATCACGAACGGCTGACTTACCGTTACGCCGGACGTGATTTCAGGCTGACCGATGTGCATGGCTTGGTGGTAAAAAATTTGATGGCTTAAGCGGGAAGCACGTAATTCAGCACCGCCATAAAGAAAAAACCGCTGCCAGCCATCACAAACAAATGCCAGATGACGTGGTTGAACGGCAGCCGTTCCCAGCTAAAAAAGATCAGACCAAGCATGTAAGCCAGACCTCCGGCACCGATCCACGCCAGTCCGCCCATCGGTACTTTTGCTAAAATCGGTTTGATCGCAATGATCGCCGCCCAGCCAATCGCCACATAGAGCCACATCGTTACGGCGTTGTATTGGTTGCCGAAAATCAGCTTAATGACGACTCCAAAAACCGCCAGCGTCCAGACAATAGCCAGCAACAGGTTTCCCCAAAAACCGCGTAAATTGACCAACATAAACGGCGTGTAAGTTCCTGCTATCAGCAAATAAATCGCCATTTGATCAATCTGCAGGAACAGATGTTTCAGACGTGGCGTGCGCACTGCGTGATAAATAGTCGAGGCCGCGTACAGAATTACCTGAGTCGAGCCATAAATCGCGCAGCCGTAAAAATGCCCCAGACTGTTTTTTTGCCACGCCAGTCTGGCCAGAATGAACAACGCAACGATGCTTAATATCAGACCTATTCCGTGGGTAATGGTGTTGGCCAGTTCTTCGATCACCAGCCGTCGTTCAATATGCAAAAGTGAATCTCCTTTATCCGCTTGCTGAAGAGCGCGTCATTATAAGCGACGAAAAGCTTGAACAAAAATTCCGACTCAGGCGTTTTGTTCAAAGTTATGGTGAGACTCTGTTTGCCTTGCGTCGCAGCAAACTCGACAACCTGATTGTCAATTTGTAAGCTTGTTTTCTGCCCCTTCGGACAGTAGACTCCGCACCCGGTAGAGAGAGGCATTTCCCTTTCGGCTTCGCAAACAACAACCACATTCGACCTAAATCCCAAGGAGGGTTCCAATAATGAGCAAGCGTTTTATGACTTTGACCGGCGTGATGTTGTCGCTGGTTTTCTCGATGTTTTTTACCGTATCCGCCTTCGCCCAGAGCGCTGAAGGCACTTACAACGTCGCCGCCACCAGCGCTGAAATGGGCACGATCAACTTCGTGCTGGTGCTGAAAAAAGATGGCGACAAATGGGCTGCTGAGATCAAGGATTCGCCGATTCCGCAAACCGTCACAAAAGTGATGATTGAGGGCGACAAAATCGCCATCGTTACCGACGCTGGCGGCCAGGCCGTCAACATCAACGGTAAATTCGACGGCGGCAAAGTTGCTGGCGACTGGTCAGCCGGTGACGTCAAAGGAACCTGGAAAGGCGAAAAAGCCGGAGTGATGGCTGCACCGGCAATGGCTGGCCCGGCTCCGAAAGCGGCAGGCGGAGCAACAGCAACCCCAGCCGGTATCGTTGGTTCGTATGACTTCAAGATCGTTGCCGATGGCCAGGGAGAGTTCGTGATGACGCTGATCATCAAAGAAGATGGCGGTAAGCTGGTCACATCCGTTGAAGGCGGCGGCGACCTGAACGTCACCGGCATCGAAGTAAAAGAAGGCGATGTCACGAATATGACCGCCACTTACCAGGGCAATGGCCCGATCCCGCTGCTGGGCAAACGCACTGGCGACAACATGGGCGGCAAATGGGAATTCAGCGGCTTTTCGGGAACCTGGGAAGCCAAGAAGAAAAAGTAGTTCTTTCAGCTTCAATCAAACTGGCCGGTGGTATCGCAAGAGATCACCGGCCTTTTTGATGATCCTGACTGTGCTATGCGATCTTAGCGGTTATTCTTCGCCCATTCACGCCAATATTTTAGGTAACGCTGCTCATTGCTTGAATAAATGTCGTAAGCTGGTGCCCATTCCCATTGTTTGGTAATTGTGGCCAATCCCATAACTCCTTGATACCGAACTTCCGTATCACTGTCCATCAGTGTCACTGTTAAAGCTATGATGGCTTGTACATCACCAGTATTACGTAATGCCATTGCCGCATTTCGGCGGGTTTGTATGTCTCCACCGGCAAGAAGCCTTGAGAAGAATGGTATTGCCGTTGGGTCCTTTACCCTCGCCAAAGAGCTAGATAATTTTTGAATCATGGACACTGGAACATTTTTAGGCGGGTTCAATAATAAACGCTCTGCAATACTCATTTGTGAAACATCGTTTAGCCCAAACAGCGCAGCACATGCTGCGATTTGTAATGAAATGTTATTGCCGTTTGAGATGCGGCGAAGTGGCTGCTTGGCAGCTTCTGTATCAACACTACCCAAAGCCACTATTGCAACTCTTTTATCGGTTTCAGAAGCGTTCTGATATTCCAATGCCTGACCGACCTCTCCTACAACACGATCAAGGTCAGTCTTTTCAACTTTTGGTGTATTAGAGATGGCTGCGAGAAAAGGATAGTACGGTTCGACAGGCTCATATCGTTTCTCATCCACTTTCCGAAGGAAAAATAAGGCTACCCGGCCACTAGTTGGAAGAATATATGACCGTGTCGGGACTGACAGAAACTGCACAGTAATCAAGGAGTCATCGGTTTTTCCCTTAATCAGGCGATTCAGCTTGAGCTTAGAAACATAACGAACCACGTCAAACGAGTGCCCTTGCTCAGTCAATCTCTCGCGCTTTTCCTCAGTCAGTACAGCGGTTTGCCCCACAACAATTAAATCTGAATCTGAGGTAAGTTGCACAAGATACAACCCAGGAATTATTTCTGAGGTAGCCTTGTAAAAATATGATGACGTCTCTGATTTATTGACGTACAGAACAGCAAAGCAGGCTACTAAAACAAGACAACTAAGAACATAACGCATAATTGACTCCTAGTAAAAATATGTGATTATCGTTATAGAGCTAGTCAGCGTTAATCTGACTAGCTCTATAAGAACCTATCTACTTTTAATTCACGGGCGATGTAATGCTCTCATGCGCTCCGTGATCAATGTACTTGCGCAACTGATCCGTTTGCACAACTCGCCCGGAACCTGGGGCTTGGTGACCGACCTGATGTGACTGATTTGCATATTGAATTAGCTGTGTACTCAGTGGGCTTTGTGGTGAAGTTGGGTTAGGAGAGTAGTAGAAGATCACCCCTGAGATGCCAATGCTATCAGTGTAATCTGCCGGGTTAGCATTGTTTGTTCCATTTGCTGTGAATGTCGGCCAATCATTTGAGGTCGCAGACATCGTTGCACTGGTAAAGTATTCATTCGCAGGTATTGCGGCCGGAAGCATTCGTCCGAATTGGTCAAGTATTTGGTAATGCCAAACGCTATTGTATCCTACGCTAGGAAAACTAGCACCTTGGTCGTCTACAGACTGTAAAGACAATCTATGTGGCACTACATTAGTTACAGTATGCGCACTACTTGCTTGCCCGGAAACGGTGACTGTTACGCTGCAGTCATTTTGCATAGAGCTTCGTAGACCCAAGCTCTTTATTGTAACTTGATTGGATGTGGTAGTTATTGAGGTGCTGTTGTCGGTGAACCTGATTTTGTCTGTACCATTAGTTATAGTCCAAGTATAACTTGCAGCATTACTGGGCTGGGCTGTCAAAGTAATTTGGATTGGGTAATTACTATTCGGGCTGCCAACGTTGGTGAAGTTCCAGACTTCAGACGGGCCACTAAGACTAGGTTTTACAGTCATTTCCGAATCTGAATCCCACTGCGAAGGTCCCATGTACACGCAATCCAGCCCGTCCCACGAGTAAACATCAAAAAAGTCCGACGCAAGGTTTATCGTAGCTTGGCCAGGTGCGACCGCCGAGCAGTTCCCTACGTTAGTTATTGTGGCGATGCTTGTATTGTTACTTGACCAGGTGCCGCTGGCTGAGTATGGGCCAATCGTTGAGCCGGAAGCGTACCCGCCCATCTCCCAAGCAGACATCGCATGCTCACTCCCAACGATTGCCACCATCGAAGTTGGCGTGATTCCACCCCAATGTGACGCCAGGCAGTTTTCTGCGCAGCTATAACTGGTGCTGATCCGCTGTGACCGGCTTACCATCTCGGCTCGTCCGATCAGGACAATTTTCCCGCCCGTCGTTCCACGTTCTACCCACTTGAATTGACCGCTTTGCAAGCTTTTCGGCAAGTGCCGGTTGCCGTCGTCCGGCTTTTGTTCGGCGATCATCTGCTTCATATCGAACACCGCTGTCTCGCCAGCCGCCAGCTTTCGTATGCCGAGCACGTACTTGCCGTCGTCGTAGTTAATCTGCGCGACGAACTCTGTCGGGGAAGCACTGATGTTGGTCAGGTAGACAATTGTCGTGTAATCATCACTGATCTTCAACGGATAAGCGCCGGTCATGCTGCGCGCGGGGCCGGAATCGCGCAGCGGCACTTCGTAATTGACGCCGGTCGTTTTATCGCTGCTGTAAAGCATGCCAATTAAACTACCAGGCGCTCCACTGTTCGACACTGTGACGCTGGCCGTGTCCAGATCGCGACGGTTCTGCACCGCATTCAGTAGTGCATTGAGGCCAACTTCAACTGTTTGGTTGGGGCCAATGGCGATAGCTGGCAATTCAACCGAACCACCTGCCGCGCTGCCTGCCAGCGGAATGAATTTGGGGGTAGCTTTGATGGCAGCAGGCGAAGTGTTTTTCAGTATCAGATGCGGTGTCGCACCGGCCAGCCGCAATCCATTACCAAACAGGTCGGACTGTTTGGCAAGTTTGGTTTCGTAAAAACGGATCACGCTGTTGAACGAACCATCTGCCGAAGCAATGACACCGGTCGGGATGACGCTGCCCGCTGCTCCGGCGACGTTGACTGCCACTGATTCTCCGCTTGCACGCGAACGTGGCACGTGCCGGATGACCTCAGTCGCGTGAGGCGCTAAATAGACGGCTTGTTCCTGCCCGTCGCCGAACCGAACTGTGGCACTGGTCGCCGCGTCCGTGATGTTGCCAAGCGCGATGATGGACGTGCTGTTAGGCGGCGTCCACCAGACGGCTTCCTGCAAGTCGGAGCGAACTTCGCTCGGCACGGTGAAGAACTCGTCCACGCTGCCGCCACCATTGACGCCCAACAGTCGGAACTGTGCCCACATCTCGCGCGTCACGCCAGTGTAAGCCAACGACATTCCGCCCCAATCAATATCGTCTCGATATTGTCCCGGAATGAGTTTTTTCAGGTCAACGTAACGAATCTCCGCCGATTTCACATTCACGGACTTGCCGACAATGGCCGTGCCATCCAGCTTGTAAAACGTCGGAGTCACTTCCATCTCTTGCGGGCTGCGCGAATTGAAGACCAACTCGCTGCCTTGCGCTTCAGGTAGATCAATCAGTGGAATGTAAATTATCTGGTTAGATTTTGCCGCGCAATGCGGACATGGTTGTTGTTGATTGGGCTTGGCAGCGAACGAGGCCGGTCGCCAAAGTGCCAAGCTGAGAGAAGCACAGGTTAGGGTTGCAGCGGCCAACAACGCGGCATAGCCGATTCTTTTCGATGCGAATCGGGCTGGAAAAAGTAGAGAGCGCAGTTTGATTTTCATCGTTTACTCCTTTTCAGATTGAATCAAGCTGCCAGCGGGGCTAGGATAGGCGCTGTTCGAGGCAGTGCTTCCTGAAGCTGCCCGCAGCAGCCGAAGGTTGTATTGCTGAATTAAGCCCTATCGCCATCGCCAAATGACGATAGGGCTTTCGTACAAATTCTTTATGCACAAAGAGCGAGCACTGCTGCACCGGCACCTTTATCAGAAATGGATCAACTGACAATCAACAGTGGTGGCAAGCTGCGAAGAGATTTAGGTTATTGGTTTCAACGACCGCAAAAGGAGGAAATGGCAAATTGTCGCGATGGCAGTTCGCCGGGGCAAAGCTGGTCTTTTTTCAATTGTTCTTAGGTTGGCAGTGGCAAACTACGCCTCTCCGCGATTGCCAGTCAAGTTTTTTAATCTTTTAGATCACTTCCTGATCTCAACTTAAAATTTTCGGGAGAAAACAAAATGGACATAACTCGACGTTCACTGCTGAAAACCGGCGCGGCAGTTTGCGCGGCTGGCGCTTTGCCAACCAATCCGACTGAAGCTGCGGCTCAAGCTTCAACCCAGAAAATCCGTATCGGAGTTTCGACTTACTCGTACTGGCATTTCGACAAGGTCAAATATCCGATTGAAAAAGTCATCGAAAACGCGGCGAAGATTGGCTTTGACGGAGTGGAAATTCTCCATCGCCAGATGGAAAACGAAACTCCGAAGTACGTGAATAACCTGAAACGTATGGCATTTTCGTTGGGCTTGGATTTGTTCTTTCTTTCGATTCACCAGAACTTCGTTTCACCCGACAAAGCCAAACGCCAGGAACACATTGATCACACCAAACGCTGCATTGATCTGGCTGTCAGATTGGGCTGCCCGGCGATTCGATTGAATTCCGGTCGTTGGGGAACGATTCCCGACTTTCAAAAGATGCTGGACGCGGGTGGCAAAGAAGACCCGTTGCCTGGGTACACCAACGAAGACGCTTTCAAATGGTGCATTGATTCGATCAATGAATGTTTGCCGCATACTGAACAGGCAGGCGTTCTTTTGGCTTTGGAAAATCACTGGGGCTTGACCACGCAGGTGGATGATTTGTTACGGATTTACAAGTCAGTCAATTCGCCGTGGCTGGGCATCAATGCCGACACGGGCAATTTCGTTGGCGATCCTTATCCGCAATTTGCCAAACTCGCGCCGCACGCTACTGTCGTTCAAGCCAAAACCTATTATGGCGGCGGCGTGTATTACACTCGCGATCTGGATTACAAGCGCATGGCCAAAACGTTGCGCGATGCCGGATTCAAAGGCTATGTGTCACTGGAAATGGAAGGCAAAGAAAACGCCGACATTGCCGTGCCGAAGAGTTTGGACGTGTTACGCAAGGCCTTTACCTGAAACTTTGACAGGATTTACGGGATTAAGCAGGATTCGATTACCTATGCCCATCATCCTGTGAAATCCTGTAAATCCTGTCTATTTTCCTGACTGGCCGGCAGCGGAGCGTCGGTTGAATAGCCAAGCTCTTGCCCAAATTTGTTGTACATAAATCCCGCCGTCACGTCGTAAATGAAATGCACCAGCATCGGCGCAAGCAGCGAACCGGACACCCAATACAAACCTTGAAAGATCAGTGCGAATCCGGCAATCAGCAAGCCTGATTTCCAACCTTGCACGGCATGGCTGATGCCGAAAACCGTCGCCGCAATCAACGCAGCCACAAGCGCGGAGCCGGTCACTCTCCACAACAGGGTGAACATAACTCCGCGGTAAGTCAGCTCTTCGCCGATTCCTGCCAAAAGAGAAATCAGCACCCACAGAGCCTTGTCCCTGCCTTCGCCGGACATAAACAGGTAAACGCGGCGTTCGCGTTTTTCGACGGCTTTGCGCCAGCGCGGCATCATCGCGGCAATCAGCGCAGCCAAAATCACCGCCGCCAACCCAAACGACCACAGGTTTTTCGGCAGCGCAAAAACGTCAATCCATTCCCGGTTGGCGATGAACAGAGATAGCAAAAAAAAGAATATCTGCTGGCCGATGACGAACAAAAAATACTTGCGACGCGGCGGGTAAGGCCTATCTTTCAACTGCCTAGCCGATTTGATTGCGCTCCACGGCAACAGCAACCCGAAAAAGACCAGGTGATAAATTCCAGCAAGGCCAATGTGGTGCAAGTCAAAATTCATCGAACGATCTCAACTTTCTCTTCGGTGTTCATTTGATAAAGCCGCTCTATGCGAGTGATGACATGTTCGCGGTCAAAACGTTCGATCACGCTGGCCTGAGCCAGTCCGCCCATGCGCTGGCGCAATTGGTTGTCGGTCAGCAGCCGCGACAGCGCGGCAATCAGATCCGTTTCGTCGTCGCGCTCCAGAAACAAACCCGTCACTTCGTGCTCGACGATTTCGGCCATCCCGCCCACGCGCGAAGCAATCACCGCGCAGCCGGCAGCCATCGCTTCAACCAAGGCCAGCGAAAAAGCTTCGTTTTGGGAAGGCACAACAACAATGTCGAACGCGGCCATCTTTGACGGCAATTCGTTGACGAATCCTGTGAAGCGAATGTTATCGGTCAACCCCGCAGTGTTGACCGATTCGCAAAGTTCGTTGGCATAGGCCACGTCCTCTTCCTTTACTCCGGGCTGGCCGATGACCAGAAAATCAACGTCGCTCCAATGACGTTCTTTGATAAGTTTGGCGGCGGCTCGCAAAAACAAATCCTGCTGTTTTAGCGGAGTCAGTTGCCCAACGACGGCAATCGCCCAGCGCCGTTTCAAACCAAAGGCTTCGCGCGCGGCGTTGCGGCTGAGCAGGCCATGCCCCTGAGCGTCAATCCAGTTTGGGACGACGACCACGCGGTCTGCATATTGCGGAAAAGCTTCGGCCAGCCCTTCGGCGACGCTGCTGGAAACAGCAATCAGAGCCTGCGCTTCGCCAATCGTCCAGGCGTATATCGGGTTCGATTTGATGGGGTTGAAGTGATGCCGGGTGATAAAGAAACGAACTTTTTGCCCGGCTCGCCCGGCCATTCGTGCCGCAATTCCGCTGAAAGTGTAATCACGAGCCAGGTGAGCATGAACAATATCTATCCCGTGCTGGCGAATGATCGAAGTCAATCTTTGCGCGCTTAAAACATCCAGCGCATTTCTTAAACTCAGCTCGTGCCATGTGATGGCGGCGTGAGGCAGTTCATCCCGCAAAGGACTGCCCGGCCTGACCGCCAGATGTAAATCGTGACCGCGCTCAATCAAAGCGCGAGTCAGATCAATGACGTGGCGTTCGCCTCCGCCCAAGCTTTCCGCCGAACAAACCTGTAGAATCTTCATCGTTATTACCGCTAAAATTGCCTGTGGAAAATATGCGCGAGACTTTAACGCAAGCCGACAAATGATGCCACTTGACCGAATTGAATAGTTTTCAAGACAGGATTTCCCCCACGAAGACACACGAAGAAAACACGAAGAGAGGAATCTTTAGACAGGATTTACAGGATTGAACAGGATTGGCATCAACTCAGTTCATTCAACTTCCTTCGATTCTTCATCCTGTTGAATCCTGTAAATCCTGTCTATGCTCTTTCCTTCGTGCTTCTTCGTGTGCCTTCGTGGACGAGAAATCTTTTTTCCTGGTTCTAAATATGCCTTTTGCCGTTTACGCCATCGCCGCCGCAATTCTGGGACTGCTTATCGGCAGCTTCCTCAACGTAGTCATCCACCGAATTCCGCTGGGTGAATCAATAGTCTTTCCCGGTTCGCGCTGCCCAAATTGCGAAACCAACATTGGCCCGCTGGACAACATTCCGGTCATCAGCTTTCTGCTGTTGCGAGGTCGTTGCCGCAATTGCAGCCATCCGATTTCGTGGCGTTACCCGGCGGTCGAACTGCTGACCGCCGTCATCTTCACCGCCATAGTTTTCAAAACCGGAGCCACCTGGGAAGCCGGGCTGGAAATGGTCTTCGCGGCGATGATGATCTCATTGATCTTCATTGACGCGATTCATCATCTGCTGCCAAACGTCATTACTTATCCGGCGATTATTTTTGCTCTGGCGGCTGCGACGGCGCGAGCAGGCTGGGGAGAGCCAATCAGTTACACCTTCGACATTTCCTTCGTTTTTTCATCGGCCAGCCAGGTATTTCACGTCTGGCGAACAGCCATCATTGGCGGAGTTCTTTTGTCACTGGCCGCGCCTGCGTTCTGGCTGCTGGATCGGCTGGATTTGATTCTCTACAACAAATACTTCGAGTGGGAAGAGATGAACGAGGAAGCGGACAGTATCAGTAGCCTGCGCGTCAGCAAGGGCTTGGACTTGGAGCCTCAAGCCCTTGCTGACGCGCAGGCTACTGACACAACTGAAGATAACGAGCTTGCAGCCGAGCGCCGTTACCGACGAACCATCCTTTCGGCGATGCTTTTTGGATTGCTGGCCGGAATCACCTGGGCGGCGCTGGTTTTGACGCTTTCACCAAATCACACCGAAGCTTTCGATTTGGCTTCCGGCGGTTTGTGGCGAGCCGTCATCGCTGCTCTGGTTGGCAGCGTGCCCGTCTGGTGGTTGCGAGCGGCTTACTTTTACATTCGCGGAGCCGAAGGCATGGGCCTGGGCGATGTGAAGCTGATGGCTATCATCGGAGCTTTTCTGGGCTGGCAAGGCGCGTTCGGAGTCCTGCTGATGGGTTCAATCGGGGGTTCAGTCATCGGGGTAATTCTGGCCTGGCGCAGCCAAAAAGGCATGAAAACTGCCCTGCCCTTCGGAGTCTGTCTAGGCGGAGCGGCTCTGTTAGTGATGCTGACGCCGATCCTTCACTGGTATCTAAGCGTGTAAACCGGATCAAGCCAGACAAGAAACTAATGGCATAGCATCAAAGCCACCAGGTCGATGCGTAACTTACCTGCCAACAGCACGTTG
>JAGNMH010000687.1 GCA_017991275.1 Acidobacteriota bacterium | reverse complement strand
TTTCCACTTTCTTACGAGGGCTTGGCGAATAGGAAGAAGTCCTTTCAACATTCACAACTGCTCGCTCCATCACTCTTGCAGGAATCGAAGTCTCGTTGAACAATCCCAGCACTATGAAAACAATCCTTTTACTTTTCACCGCGCTGAGTCTGAGCGCGGCGCAAGCCGTTGCCGACACTTATCCGCGACAACCAAAAGTGGACGCGGCGCATTACGTTTTTCAGCTTACGCTCAACGATGACAATGACGAGATTGTCGGAGAAGCCATGATCGCGTTGCGATTCACCGGCGCAGGCGTCACAGAAATCGCGCTTGATCTTGCATCCGCTTCAAATGGCAAAGGAATGACGGTTGAGAGCGTGACTTCGGGTGAAGCTCCGGTTGCGTTCAAACATCAAGCTGATCGGCTCATTCTGAGTTTGTCTGCTTCACCGCCCGTCGGTGAGCGGCGGCAATTCATCGTGCGTTATCGCGGCGTTCCCGCGAATGGATTGCGTATGCTGAAAAACAAATTCGGCGAGCGCGTCTTTTTCAGCGAGAACTGGCCGAACAATGCGCGCCAGTGGTTGCCGGTGATTGACCATCCTTATGACAAGGCGACCAGCGAATTCATCATCACCGCGCCCGTCAAATATCAGGTCGTAGCCAACGGTTTGTTGCAGGAAGAAACCGATTTGGGCGATGGGCGGCGGCTGACGCATTGGAAACAGTCCGTGCCGATTGCTTCGTGGTTGAACGCGATTGGCGTGGCGCAATTCTCAGTACATCACGATGGTCTGGTCAAAGGCGTGCCGCATCAAACCTGGGTCTATCGTCAGGAACGCGCGATTGGCCCGGCCTGGTTTGAAACCAAATCGCGCCAGGCGATGGAATTTTTCAGCGAACACGTCGGCCCGTACTCTTACGAAAAACTGGCCAACGTCGAAGCCGCAGGTTTCGGCGGCGGAACAGAACACGCCAGCGCAATTTTCTACGGCGAAAAATCCATCCTCGAACGCCCGGACACCGGCTTGATCGCTCACGAAATCGCGCACCAATGGTTCGGCAATGCCGTGACGGAAACAGATTGGGATGACGTGTGGCTGAGCGAAGGTTTCGCCACTTATTTCACTCTGTTGGTGGCCGAACATTACGAAGGGCGTGACGCCTTTGTCGTCGGTTTGAAACGCAGCCGCGAAGGTGTTTTCTCGCTGGAAAAACAAATGCCGGGTGTCGCCGTGTTGCACAACAATCTGGCGGATATGAAAAAGGTGCTCAACCGCATCATTTACCAGAAAGGCGGTTGGACGCTGCATATGCTGCGATACCAAATGGGAACGGAAAAGTTTTGGGCGGGCATACGCGATTACTATCAACGTTACCGCAACGGCAGCGCGACGACCGAAGACTTTCGCCGTGTGATGGAACAGCATTCAGGCTTGGAACTGTCCGCCTTCTTTCAGCAATGGCTGGCGCGCGCCGGTTCGCCAGTGGTCGAAGGCGGTTGGCGTTATGATGCCGCAACCAAACGCATCGTGATCGAACTCGCACAGATGCAAACGAGTGAAGCCTATCGGTTGCCGCTGGAAATCGGCGTCACAATTGACGGCGTAACCAAAATCGAAAAGATTGAATTCACTCAGAAGCAGCAGCGGTTTGAATTCCCGGCGGATAAAGAACCGACGACGGTCGCGCTTGATCCAAATACCTGGGTGTTGATGGATGCGCGTTTCAACAAACGTTAAGAAAAGATTTCTTCCACGAAGACAGGAAAGAAGAAGAAATAGACAGGATTCACAAGATTGAACAGGATTGATTCAGGCTTCGATTTTTCCTCACATCCTGTTGAATCTTGTAAATCCTGTCTAAAAATTCTTCCCTTCGTGCTTTATTCGTGTGTCTTCGTGGAAGAGTATTTCTTTTTCTTGAAATTATTGCTCTCAACAAGGAACCCACCATGAAACGATTCACTATTCTAGTTTTCTCGCTTTTGCTTCCGGTCGCGCTCTTTGCACAAACGCCGCATTACCAATCGCATTTTCCACCCGAAGAATTCAAAGCGCGTTGGGCGACTGTGTTCGACAAAATCGGCGACAAAGCAGTTGCAATTGTGCAAGGCGCGCCGCTGGCCAGAGGTTTCGCCCTGCCGCGCCAGTCGAACGAGTTTTATTACCTGAGCGGGATTGAAACGCCCGGCGCTTATTTGTTGCTGGATGGTCGCACGCGCAAAGTCACGCTGATTTTGCCGCCGCGCAACGAACGCTTGGAACGCAGCGAAGGCAAAGTTCTTTCGGCGGACGACGCTGAACTTGTCAGGCAATTGACCGGAGCGGACGCCGTCGCCAGCACGAAAACGATGGGCGAAGAATGGCTCAGCGAATTGATGAAAGTTCCAGCGCCTGTGATTTACACGATGTTCACTCCTGCGGAAGGCACAGCCGAAAGCCGCTTTGAGCTGCAAAACGCGAACGCGGCCATCGCAGCGGATTACTGGGATGGCCGGCTGTCACGCGAAGCCAATTTCGTCAGCTTGTTTCGCACACGCGCTCCACGCGCCGAAGTGCGCGACTTGACGGCGATTCTGGACGAAATGCGTAGCGTAAAAAGTCCGCGCGAAATCGCGTTGATTCGCCGCGCTTCGCAACTGGCAGGCTTGGGAATTCTGGAAGCGATCAAAAGCACCAAAGCCGGGCTTTACGAATATCAGCTTGACGCGGCGGCGCGTTACATCTTTTTAGCGGGAGGCGCGCGGCTGGAAGGTTATCGTTCGATCACGGCTGCGGGCACGACGAACATTTGGAACGGCCATTACTACCGCAACAACGCGCAGTTAAAAGACGGTGATTTGGTCTTGATGGATTTCGCGCCGGACTATGGTTATTACACCAGCGACGTGACGCGGATGTGGCCGATCAACGGAAAGTATTCACCCGTCCAGCGCGAGTTGTTGCAGTTCGTGTTGGAGTACCGCAACGCGGTTTTGAAATTCATACGTCCCGGCGTCACGACCAAAGAGATTTACGAACAAGCCAAAGTCGCCATCGCTCCAGTGTTGGCGCGCACGAAATTTTCCAAGCCTGTTTACGAACAAGCGGCGCGCAAGATGATCGAAACCGGCGGCGGCACGCTTTCGCATCCCGTGGGGCTGGCCGTTCACGACGATGGGCCATACAACCGAGGCACGCTGAAAGTCGGACATGTTTTTTCGATTGATCCGCAGCTTTGGGTTCCCGAAGAGAATTTGTACATCCGCTACGAAGACGTGATTGTCGTTACCGCGAACGGCTATGAGAACTTCACGGAATTTTTGCCGACGGAATTGAATGAATTGGAAAAACTGGTCGGGCAAGGCGGCATTGGGCTGAAGTTACAACCCGCGACAGAGAAGGAATTGATCAAACGTTAGGCTGGTGAAACTCATGCCTCTACTGTTTTGTTTTTTGACATTACCGTAATTTGTGTGGGCAGAAGCTCCGTAGGAGCGACCTGTGCCACAGGTCGCTCCTACGGAGCTTGGGGAAAATTGATTGCGACTATAAACAGATCGCTCCTAACGGAGCTGGCTATTTAGCCAACACAAACTCCAGATCACCTTGCTTTCTTCGTGCTCCCTTCGTGTGTCTTCGTGGGAGAATCTGTCTTTTATTGCGGTATAAGAA
>JAGNMH010000686.1 GCA_017991275.1 Acidobacteriota bacterium | reverse complement strand
GCGATCAACGCCAACCCCAACGCCGGTTCCAGCGCTGGAGCGTTCAACGGTGGTCACAACCTGCATCACCTGACACTGAACTGCGGAATGACTTACACTGTTCCGGTCTTCCCGCCGAGCTGCTAAGTCAGTTCAATGAGAAACCGAATGGTTATAGCAAAGAGGCCGAGCATGCTCGGCCTCTTTGCTATTCAACGTTACCAAACTAGATCGAATTCGTAATCCGCCGCATCCCGTTTAGGATCGCTTATGCGCAACACGGCCTTATAACCATTGGTAGCCGAAGGCCGTTCTATCAGTTCGACCGTTCCCCTCACCTTTTTATTTTCCACCTTTAGATTAAGTTCTCGTGCTGGCATAGGAGCAGAAAAAGTGAATCGCCCATTGTTGAAAGACTTTCCAGCGACGTGCTTTTCGATGACGGAATTGCCGCGAACTTCGAGCAAAACTTCGGTATCAACCCTTCCACGCCAGTTCATTTTTCCAGGCGAATATGGCTGTTCAACCAGTGCCACATCACGCGGCGGGATGGGAGTTTCAGGAGTTCCGCGTGTTCGCCCGCCAGCAAGCACCACAGTAGTTTCGACCGGTTTGAAAACGAATCGCTGATTATCTCCCCGCCGTTCCCGCCATAATTGCAAGCTTTGGCCTTCGTTGCGGACGTTGTTTGGCAGATCAATGACCTTCCCGTTTCTTGCAACAATCATTGACTGGCCGCTGCCGACATCAACGATACGGAACTTTTGACTGTCACGCCCTGACTGTTGACCAGTGGCAATAACCCGTGAGCCGTCGCGTGAACCTGAAACTTCCAGCACGCGACCTGATTCAACTGAGCGAATGTAAAAATACCCGTCACCAGCGTCTTCGAAATCCCATTGCTGATTCAGCGCGCCGCTGCCCGACCATTGTTGCAAAGTCGAATTGTCTTCGCGCCGCAAATCCAGAAAATGACCGCTGGCGACATTTTGAATTTGATAACGACCTTTTCCGGCAAATGCGTGGGCGATCATGGTTCCAGGCGTTGTCACAATCGGAGCGTCTTCGCGCGGACGAACCTTCGCTTCTACATCTCCAACTCGAACCAATCTAAACCTTTGGTTTTCCAAGCCATGAGGTTCACCAATTTGCATTTTTACACCGTCATCGTGCTTGCCGGCAGGCGATTCCAAAGACTTCCCTGCGCTGGAAATAATGGTGAATTCACCTCGCCCGTTATCGGTGAGTTTCCATTTCTGATTACCGCTGCTGCTACGATTGGCCACAATGGCCGCAACTCCATCACGTGCCCTGCCGCCTTCGACATCCAGCGTCTGGCCGTTTTCAGCCGAAGTGATGAAGTAAAACCCGCCGCCCGCATCAATAAAGTCCCACTGCTGATTTCGCGCTCCGCCAACCGCCCATTGCTGGACGGTCTTTTTGTCTTCCATACGCAAATCCAGAGCTTTGCCTGTGGCGACTATCTCAACCCGATAACGTCCCTGCCCCGTGAAGCTCTGTTGAGCCAATCCGTTGCCGGAAGCGACAACCAGCACGGCCAACGAAGCCGCCAACATCAAAATCACATTTGCCAATCTTTTCATTTTTTCCTCCTGTTATGACCGATGGCCGATTTCGCCCGAATCGCCCAAGCCGCGCCCGCTCAGCACGCTCACCCATTCCTGAGCAACGAAGATGATCGCGGCAAAATACGTCCACGGATTCGTCGGATCAGCCGCCAACGCCGGGCGATTCTTTTCGAAGTATTTGTGTCCGGCCAATTGAAAAATCCAGCCGACGACGAACAGCGCAATCGCCCATCGCCAGTTAAAAATCAGCATCGGAAACGAAGCCACAATCATCGGCACACCGATCAAATGCGAAACCTTGCAACCGATGGTGCGATGTTCGGCGCGATAAAGCTCCATGTGTTCCTGAAACGAGCCCATATTCGGCCTCCTGATTATGTTTTGGGGATTTGACGCGCCGATTCTCACCCGCGCGCCAAAAGCTGTCAAAGCCCTGTTTGCCGCCCCAGGGCTTTTGCAAAGTCCTTTCAGAGTGCCAGATTCGCATTTCACAACCTGTCCAGCTAATGGGCGAATCTACCGAGAAACGAGCGAAGTAGCGCAAATCTGTCCAGTTTGCGTCTTCTGCCGGGGGCGTAATCTGGCTTGCCAAGCCACTTCTAGCCAAAACGCAAACCGGACAGATTTGCGCTACACCGACTTTGCAAAAGCCCTGTTTGCCGCCTCAATTCGATTTCCAGATCAACGCCGACTTCTTCCACGAAAGCCAGATCGTGGCTGACGACGACCAGCGCGCCTTGAAACCGATTGAGCGCCGAAACCAAAGCTTCAATGCTCGGCAAGTCCAGATTGTTCGTCGGTTCATCCACGATCAGAACTTCGTGCGATTGATCCGCGCCGAGCAAACACGCCAACGCCGCGCGCATTCGTTCGCCGCCGCTGAGCACCGAAGCCAATTTCAACGAGTCATCGCGTATGAACAAAAAACGCCCAAGCAGCGTCCGCAACTCGTGTTCAGGCTTCAGCGGCGCAACCCGACGAAGATTTTCCAGCACGGTCAATGACGAATCCAACACGCTGGTTTGTTGATCCAGTAAGCCGATGCGCGTCGCGCCGAGCTTTACTTCGCCGACGGTCGGCTGCTTTTTGCCGCAGATCAAATCAATCAGCGTGGATTTGCCTGCGCCATTCGCGCCTTTCAGCCAGACGCGCTCCGGCCCTATGATTTCCAAATTCATCGGCGACGCCCACAAAGGTTGTTCAGCATCGGCGAAGCGAAAATTGACTTCGCGCAATTCAACCAACCGCTTCTGAGCCGGAATTACAGTGCTGGCCAGATCAACGGTTATTTGATTTTCAATCGTCAGATTGCCGCGAGCTTCCGCGACTTCCTGGCGCACTCGCTCGACTTTGTCTTCGTGGCGACCTTTCAACTTGCCCGAAGAGTTTTCCGCCGCGCGTTGCAGAGTACCGACGACGATAGATGGCAGACCTCCTTTTTTTGCAGAATTGCGCTTGGCAGTGGATTGCCTGCGCTGCTGACGCTCTTTGGCAAGTTGAGCCATCTGCCTGGCATCTTTCAATCGTTGCCGAGCACCAGCCAGAGTTTGTTCAGCCGCCGTTCGTTCGCGGTCGCGCTGTTCGCGGTAAAACTCGAAATCGCCGCCGTAAAATTTCAACCCGGCGGAACTCATTTCGGCGATTTGATCCACCAACGACAACAAACGCCGGTCGTGGCTGACGACGATCAAACCGCGTTTCCAATCTGCAACCAGTTCGTAAACAAACTGACGTGCAGACAAATCCAGGTGATTCGTCGGTTCGTCCAGAATTAAAAAGTCCGGCTCTTCCAGCAACAATCCGGCGATGCGAACGCGCGTCAATTCGCCGCCGCTTAAACTGCCAATCGAACGATTCAGGTCAATGTGCGCGATTCCGAGTTTGGCAAAGGCTTGTTCAACGCGCTCCGGCAACTCCCAACGATCACCAACCAGCTCAAAATCTTCAGGCGCAGCTTCGCCCGCAATCGTGCGTTGATACGCCGCCATCGCGTCGTCAAGTTTGATTGCTTCGGCAACAGTCGCAGAGAAATCAAAGACAGCCTTTTGCGGCAGATACGAAACCCGCCCAGCGC
>JAGNMH010000057.1 GCA_017991275.1 Acidobacteriota bacterium | reverse complement strand
GTCTCGGGATGCGATTCCAAGATCATCGGTCTGATCCTTGCCCATAATAAGGTTGCGGAATGTTTTTACCTTCTTTTCAATTTGATCGTTTGTCAGAATAAGTGGGTAAGCTTGTAATTCAACTTCGCCTGCCGATTTTGTCGCCACAAAAAGAAAAGCCTGCTCTCCGGTGATGGCGAACTGGAGCAAGGCAGTTCTGTCGTTATGCAGCAATGACTTCAAATCCAGGTTGAATGCCTGTATGCCATTCTTTGAGGTGGTCTGTAATTCTTGCTCTATTTTTTTCACAACTTTAGCCAAAGATTCAAATGTTTCCCGAAATTGCAGTTGAAGATCAGCAATGACCGTGTTGTCGGGGAATGCGGCAAATTGTCTTTTCGAAATTTCAATTTCCAGTTTGAGCACCTTATCAGTCAGTTGCTCTCGTTTTACTAAATCCTCTTTGGGTATAAGCCCGGTGTCTTTGTTTTTTGGGATGTGTAGCAAATTGTAAAGTGCGCGACCTTTGACCATTTCGGAGTATTTTAGGGCCTCTTCAGGTTGATTCTGAGAAACCATCAGCGCAACCATCCAACCGTATGAGGACGACGGATACCCCATTGAAGATGGACCCGCATCTATTGCCAGAGGAACCAGCGCTTGTTGCTGCTCAGTCAGTTTTATGGCTTCTTCAAGAGACTTGCGGGCGAGTTCTGGTTGATTAGCTGCGTAGCGGACAATGCCTTCAACTCCATAAACGATCCGCATAATTTCTTTCGGCTCGGATTTTTCGGGGTGTTTCCTGACTCCTTCTTCTGCAAATTGTTTGGCCTCGGCTATCGTCTTAACGGCTTCTGAATGGTTCCCCATTGCACTGTGAGCAAGAGCAATGACGCGACTGGAAAGAGCAAGAAGGTCATTATTCTGTAATTTTTGGGCTATTTCATAACTTTTTGTGCTTGATTCAATGGCTTGCGGGTACTGCTTTGCCAAAAAACTGGCATAACCGAGGGAGTTGAGCGCAGAGGCTAGTGCGGATTCCTGATCAGGTGATGAGGGAACCTGACGCCAATAATCAATGAGTTGCTCATAACTACTTATGGCTCGTTCGTACTGGCCGGCTCCCAAATTAGCTCTTCCCGACCTGATGAACGTATCCCTTATCAATACTGGCAGATTCGCTTTGCTGGGAGGCTCGGTGATTTTTCGGCTTATCGCCAAGCTGTCTTCATAATAACGAATAGCCTCTTTGAATAACTCGTTTTCTTCGTATGCAAGCCCAAGTAAGTACAGTGCCTGCGCCAGGTAATACGGGGCATTTACTCTTTTTGCCAGTTCGAAATTGGCTTCATATTGTGCCCGCATAGCAGAGAAGTTTTTTTGTCTGTAGTAATTGAGGCCAAGTAAACGGTGAGTTTTACTCAACCATAATTGGTCTTCAGGTTGGGTAAGAAGCAATAGAGAATGTTTGTGATATTCGTTTGCCAAGTCGTATCTAGAGTTCTGAGAATGAATAATTCCCAGATGATTGATCGCAACAGCTATGCCTTTTCGATGATTAACCCTTTGTGACAATCCAAGGAGCGTTTGATTGAGCCTCTGAGCTTTAACCTGATCTGCGGTGTCTGGTAGAGGGTCAATTTCCTTAATTTGAAGCATTGCTTCTACCAAATCCAAAGAAACCAGTTGTTGCTCTTCTGTGACGATAGATTGAATTTGAGACAGAGATTCAGCCTCGGTTAATTTCTTTACGAGGTTGGGTATGTTAAGAAGCGAGGCTTGTGCAGTTATCAAGTTGTTGAAATATAGGCGAGGCGCTTCGTTCGCAACCAATGAGGATAAAAGAGAAATGGCGAGTAAAAATTGTGTTGTAACTTTCACCTATGACCCCCGGATTGGAGAAATAATGATTGACCGAAACTGGTAGATTGTATTTTCGAGAAGCAGCGGGAGTCTAGTTACAGTGTCATTCGTAGTCAATTGTAAAGCCGCAATATAGCGGTTTGCCGCACATAGATAATGAAGTGCTTGAAATTATTCCAGGCTTGGTAATATCCAAACTGCATAAGCATCTTAACCAAATGAAAGGGACAAAATGAAAATCGAACAAGCCAAAAACCAGCATGAAGCTGAGTTGATGAAGCTTCCGAATGTGATTGGGGTAGGAATCGGTGAAAAGAATGACGAACCTGTTATTAAGGTATTCGTGACTCAAAAAGTTGACGTTGCCTCGTTGAAGCCAGGCGAGGTAATTCCGAAACGTTTGCATCGCTTTGATGTTGATGTTGAGGAAATCGGTAACGTGATGGCTGCAATTCAGTAGCCATCAGTTTTTAAGCAACACTCAGCCCACAAAATGGAGGATTTTTATGAATTTAGAAAAAATGACTCTGTCAGCCACGGCAGCAAAGGGTTTTGATAAGGCGCACGAGGTCGCAGTTGACGAGATACTTCCCCGAAATAATGTTATCGGAGTCGCTTCCGGTATCAAATGGAAGAATGGGCAGCCGACTGGCGAACCTGCTCTGCTGATTTTGGTTTCGCATAAGCTCCCGAAAGACGCTATTACCAAGAAAGACTTGATCCCGACGAAATGCCAGGACATGCAAACCGACGTTCTGGCGGTTGGTAATGTGTTTGCATCCCCTGACCCTGATCCCCCGCCTCCCCCAGTAATAGACAGTGCCGATGCTCAGATTCTGACTGGCCGAGTACGTCCGGCTAAAGGTGGATACAGTGTCGGTCATAAAAACATCACTGCCGGGACCATTGGAACCTGCGTTTACAAGATTCTGCCCGGTGGCTCGACTAATCCGGCGACACATGGCGTCGGCATTCCGCCAAGGTTTTTTATCCTGAGCAACAATCACGTCCTGGCCAACAGCAATCTGGGCGCGATTGGGGATTCAATATTGCAACCCGGCCCGATTGATGGAGGTGTTGATCCGGCAGATCGAATTGCAAGGTTGAGCGAGTTCATCCCGATCACTTTTGCCCCGGCGGTACCTTTGGCCAATCACCAAAATCTGGTTGATGCGGCGATTGCTGAAGGAAACTTCGGCGATCTGGATCGTGAGATTTACTGGTCTGGAAATGTACGTGGTTGGCGGCAAAAAGCAGGAGTGGCCGTCGGCACGTTAGTCAAAAAGACCGGGCGCACCACCAATTTCACCACAGGAAGAATAACGGCGGTTAATGCCACTGTGGATGTTAATTACGGTGGAGGCCGCACGGCTCGTTTTCGTGATCAGATACTCACCACGCCGATGTCTGCTGGTGGCGATTCGGGCTCGCTGATTACCACTTTGGATAATGTGGCTGTGGGCTTGTTATTTGCTGGTTCGGCTCAGGTGACAATTGCCAATCAGATTGAAAACGTTCGGAATCTGTTGCGAGTCGAAGTTGCCGAACTGATTTTGTAAATTTGCGTCCTCTGCCGTTATGGAGCGTCCTCAGTTTTAGGACTCAGCCTTAATCTCAACTTAAGGGAGATAACAGCGCAGCAAAAAACCTTAATTGGAATCGCTGCGCTGCTTTCTCCCTTTCTTTTTTTCAAGCTGAAGAAATTTCAGGCTTGAGAAGACAAAGCGATAAAGAGAGCAAAGACTGCAACAAGAAGCAGCAAAAGTAGACGGGCAGGTGAGAGGTCCGTTTTCAAGTAAAGCATCGTTTGTAATACTCCGATTGATCAAAAGAGGTTTGATCTTTGTGAGAAGGGGCGGGTTTAGGGGATTGGTGCGGAGTGATTGGTCACTCGCCCAGGGATTACGACCAGTGATAAAACTGAAATCCGGCTGAGTAGGGCAAGGGGCAAAGAGTCATATTCAAATTGCGGCACCAGAACAATTTGCTCCAGCTTTCAGTTCGGGCAAAAACTACTAGATTCAAGTTTCACCGTCAATCATCTTTTGGTTAAAAATTGAGTCGCTAAAACTCTCCGCTTCAGGCTTCACTCCACAAACGTTCTACAGATTGCTTACAGCGGAGGATAGTTTCCAGACTGCCTTCCATGTGAGGTTCCAGCGAAACATTTCCGTTATAGCCAATCCGTTTCAACGCGGCAAAGTGTGGGCGGTAATCAATCAGGCCTTCGTTTGGCGTTACCCAGGTTGGCATTCCGCTACCACGTGGCTCATCCAGTTGGTCTTTGATGTGGACGTTGGCGATGAATGGGGCAACCAAGTCGAATTCTTCAATCGGGTCGCGCCGGATCATCCAGGCGACGTTGCAAGGGTCGTAGTTAATTCCCAGCGCCGCAGATTTACTGGCACGAATCAGGTTTACAGTTGCCGCACCGGTGTCTGCCCAACAAACTGGCTCCGGTTCGATCAATAAACGCAAGCCCGCAGCTTCGGCTTGGGCGGCGGCTTCGGCCAAAGAATCAATTACCCAACTCGGCGGATTGTCGCTGGGAATCAAATCCGCCGTTTCTTCTTTTGCGCCGGGTTTGCAGAAACCAAAAACAACCAGCGCTGACAAATTCCAACGCTTGGCCAATTCAACCGAGCGCGGAAAGACTTCGGCCATTTCGCGCTGAAACTTTTCAACCGAATCAGTCCATTTGAACAAGCCCGGAGACAGCGCGGTAATTTCCAAGCCTTCGCCGTTGCAGATGCGTTCGATTTCCAAAAGCTCAGTCGGGGCGCACATCGGAGCGCGCCCGGATTTCAGGAAGCGAATTTCATAGCGTCGCAATCCGGCGGCGATTCCGATTTCAGAGGCTTGACGAAAATCGCGGCTGATTTCGTCGGCTACAATTCCAAGTGTGAGCATAAGAGGTCAGAGAAGAAGTAGACAGGGTTTACAGGATTGAACAGGGTCGAAGAATGATAATTCAGCCTCATCCTGAAAAATCCTGACAATCCTGTCGAAGGATTTGTTGTTACGCTTTGAGAACGTCGGCTTTGACCAGAGCTTCCAAGTTCCAGGTTGAAAGAGTTGGTTCGGCAATCAATTCGATCAATGTCGCGCCGATTTGCCGACAGGCTTGATGCCAGTTTTGTTGATGCCTGCTCAGAGCGTTGCGGTAACGGTTGATCGCGGCATCGTCAATGAAGATTTCGCGCTGCTCTTCGGTTTCAGAATCAATCAGCCGCAGACGGCCACGTTCAGGCGGAGCCAAATCCGATTCGGCCAGTAATTGAATGACAGCCACCGAAGCCGCGTTTTGCGAAAGCCGTTGCAACAATTGCAAAGGTTCGCCCAGCCATAACAAATCGCTGATGAAAATGCGCTGTCCTTGGCGGCCAAGTTTTGGCTGCACGCGCGAAAATGATTCCGAGGGATTTTCTCGAAAGTCGAATTTGAAATCGTCCCAAACCGCAGGTCGGCGGGAACTGTTTCCCAACTGTTCGCAAGAGTCTCGCGCCAGCCAGACCGTGTGCGAGTAACCAACGTTTTCCGCAGCCACTGCCAGAGCAGCCGAAAGCGCGGCCGCCGCCTGGGCTTTTGCGCCAGTCCCAACAGCCATTGAAAGAGAACCGTCTACGACCAGATCCAAATGCGGGCTGATTTCTTCGCGGTAAAGTTTGACGGTCAACTTGTCCGAACGTGCAAAAGCATTCCAGTCAATTCGCCGCAGATCGTCTCCCGGTTGGTAATCGCGATGATCTTTGAACTCCAGCGAACTACCTGCGCGCTGTCCCATCTGCAATCCAGCCAGAGTCGCAGCGGATGTTCTTGGCACAGCCAGCGTATAGCGCATCCCTGCGCCTTCACCTTCAAGCAGAAATTTTCGATAGTCGCTGTTCATTAGTGAACGCATTTTGCCTGGAAGTCCCAGTCTTGCCAATCATTCTGCAAATGGCTGGTCATACCAAACGTCATGTCGTAAGCTTTGCCGCGTCATCAAACCTATCATTCACGGAGCATCAATTAAATGAGCGAAAAGTTGTTGGGATATTTGCAGGCCACAGGTTTGGCTGCACCATTGTCTGCCAGCGAAGCGAATGTGTTTGCTGCTGACCTTGACGAAATTTCAGGGCAACAGGTTTATTCGCGCTCAATCACGGCTATTGATAAAGCAATTTTCTTTTTGGCCAGGGACGGTGAGCAAAAATCGCTGGGAGTGATTTCTGCGGATTTGCAACTTCATCGCAAATTCGTTGGCGACACTGTCGAAATCGTTTTAGGGAATCAAGCTTTGATGCTGACATTGGCTGAGACTTCTGCGGCCAACGCGGCTGTTATGCGTTCGATTTTGCCATTTCTGACGCCGACTGTGTTGGGGCTAAAAAAATCCGCCGGATGCGGCGACAGGCTGGGGCTGGCTACGCCGGGTCATATTCGTGCGATTCGCAATTCGACGATGGCTCCTATTCTGGCTCAACAATCCATACGCGAAAATTTCCGCACTGGTCGCACGCCTCAACAGGTGATGGACGAAGCTGTCTGGGGAATCTTTCAGGAAGGTTGGCGCGATGGCTTCGGAGCCGACGCCGACCATCTGAAAAACACCGACGACATTGATTCCTGCGCCGCAGCCGGATTCACCTTTTACACGATTGATCCCGGAGAGCACGTGGATAACGAAGCCAACACCGCTCCGGTTGACGTTCTGAAACCCAAAGTCGCTGCGCTGGATTGGGCTGCGCTGGAAACAACCTGGGCGGCGACGCAAGCCGCGCTCGGCGGTAATATTAATCTGGGCAGTTTCACTGTCACCATCAGCGAAGAAGACCTGCTGCGTTCAGCAGCCAAGTATGGCCGAGTCGTCGCGCACACTGTCAGGATGTATCGCCACCTGGAAACGGTCATGGCTGGCAAAGCCTTTGAACTGGAAATGAGCGTTGACGAGACTGAAACTGTAACCACATTGGCCGAGCACATTTACATCGCTCACGAATTGAAACGTCTGGGTGTCAAATGGGTCAGTCTGGCTCCGCGTTACGTTGGCGATTTTGAAAAAGGTGTTGATTACATTGGCGACCTGGCCGAGTTTGAAAAATCCTTCGCGCAGCATCTGGCCGTGTCGCAAACTTTTGGGCCTTACAAACTGAGTCTGCATTCCGGCTCCGACAAATTCAGTGTCTACCCGATTGCTTCGCGCGTAGCTGGCGAGTTGGTTCATTTGAAAACAGCCGGAACCAGTTATCTGGAAGCTCTGCGCGCAATTGGCAAAGTCAATCCGTCGCTCTTCCGCGACATTGTGGCGTTTGCCAAGGAACGTTACCCGATTGATCGCGCCAGCTATCACGTTTCCGCCGAAGTCGAAAAGATGGCCAACGTTGATGAGTTGGCGAATGCCGAACTGACTTCGCTGCTGGACGATTTTCACGCGCGAGAGATTTTGCACGTCACGTTTGGCTCCGTGCTGCATCACGCTGATTTCCGCGAACCGTTTTTCGCTACGCTGCGCCGCAACGAAGGCGTGTATTACGACATGCTGGAAATTCATTTCGGCAAGCACTTCGCGCCGTTTGATGTCGGAGTAGGGCAAGCTGCTTAGCTTGCCACGCTTTCTTTGAAGAACGTCTTTCCAGACCATCACGCAACCTCGGCAGGTTGCGCTACTTTTCATTGAGGAGACCCGTTTAAATGAACCGTTACTCAAAGTTGTTTTTTGGCTGTTTACTCGCCGTTGCTGTTTTATTGCCTGCCGCATGTAGTCAAAAACCAAGCGGCGGAGCTTCGGGCAAGAAGCTGGCTTTTGTGACCAACAACGCTTCGGACTTTTGGACGATTGCGCGAAAGGGAACTGAAAAGGCTGACGAAGAATTAGCCGACGCAACAGTCGAATTCAAAATTCCCGCCGATGGAACCGCCGCCGAACAGAAACGCATCATTGACGATTTGCTGGCCAGAGGCTTTGCGGGCATAGCCATTTCGCCTGTTGATCCTGCCAATCAAACCGAGCTGATTAACCAGACTTCTCAAAAGGCATTGGTTGTCACTCAGGACAGCGATGCTCCGGCTAGTCAGCGAGCAGTTTACGTCGGAACCGATAACGTTGCTGCGGGTCGTCAGGCTGGAAAACTGTTGAAAGAGACCTTGCCAGACGGCGGCAAGATCGTCATTTTCGTTGGCAAGCTGGACGCGCAAAACGCCAAAGAACGTTTGCAAGGCATAGAAGAAGAAATTGCCGGAACGAAAATCCAAATCATTGATAAGCGAACCGACGACGCCGATCACGCTCGCGCTAAAGCAAATGCTGCTGATTCGCTGGTCAAATACGCCGACGCAGCGGCTTTTGTTGGGTTGTGGTCATACAATGGCCCGGCCATTCTGAACGCGATCAAAGAAGCCAACAAGCTGGGCAAAGTCAAAATCGTCTGCTTTGACGAAGAAGACCAAACCCTGGCCGGAGTCAAAGCCGGTGAAATCGCTGGCACAGTGGTTCAACAGCCTTACGAGTTTGGCTATCAGGCGATCAAAATCATGAACCAGGTTCTTTCCGGCGATCGTTCAGGCATTCCGGCTTCAAAACAGGCTTTCGTGCCTACGCTGATTATCAAAAAAGACAACGTGGAAGAATTCACCGCCAAGTTGAACAAGCTGCGGGGAAGGTAGATGCTGGATTCTTGATTTTGGGTTTTGGATTGAAAGGCAACTGTTTGCTCGGAAATCCAAAATCCAAAATCCAAAACTCAAAATCAAATGGAAACTCCTTTGTTGGAAATGCGCGGCATTGGCAAACGCTTTCCCGGCGTCATCGCGCTGGACGCGGTTGATTTTCACGTTAACCACGGCGAAGTCGTCGCGTTGCTTGGCGAAAACGGCGCAGGCAAATCCACGCTGATGAAAATCCTGGGCGGGCTTTATCAACCAGATGCCGGAGAAAACCGGGCCGACGCCGGAGAAGTGAAAGTTGACGGAGCGACGGTTACGATCAATTCGGTCAACGATTCGATTGGGCTAGGCATTGGCTTTATCCATCAAGAGTTAAACGTGTTGGATAATCTGGATGTGGCGGCAAATGTCTTTCTTGGCCGCGAACCGGTGCTGGCTGGCGTGTTGAAACCGCTAAAGCTGATTGACCGGCGAAAAATGAATGCCGATGCCGAAGTCCATTTGCGTCGGTTGGGACTGGACGTTTCGCCGGATACGCTGCTCAGCCGACTTTCAATCGCTCAGCAGCAGCTTGTCGAAATTGCCAAGGCTCTTTCGCTCAACGCGCGGCTGCTGATTATGGACGAGCCGACTTCCAGTTTGACGCTGACTGAAACTTCGCGCTTGTTGGACGTGGTCAAAGACCTGCGCGCTCAAGGCGTCAGCGTGATTTACATCTCTCATCGGCTGGGCGAAGTCTCCGAAATTGCCGACAGAGCAGTGGTTTTGCGTGACGGGCACAATGCCGGAACTCTTAACCGTGAAGAGATCACCCACGACCGTATGGTGCAGTTGATGGTGGGGCGCGAGTTGCATCACAGCTACGTTGCGCCTGAACACGAAGCCGCGCCCGGATTTTTTGAAGTCCGTGATCTGGAAACAGCACGTTATCCCGGTCGAAAAATTTCTTTCAATTTAAGTAGTGGCGAGATTCTGGGTTTTGCAGGATTGGTCGGCGCTGGACGGTCTGAAATAGCTCAGGCAATTTTTGGTGTTGACGGCAAACTCGGTGGCAAACTGGTTTTGAAGGGGCAGGAAATCGTGACCGATTCGTCGGCCCAGGCGATAAGTCACGGCATCTTCCTGGTTCCCGAAGACCGCCGCCAAACCGGGCTGATCGTCGAAAGCTCGATTCGTGAAAACGTCAGCCTGCCCGCGTTGCAGCGTTACACAATAAGGGGTCTGATCAGCCGTGAACGCGAAAGCCGCGCCGCCGAATCCGCCGTGGCTCGAATGAACGTCAAAACCAGCTCAATTGAGACGCTGGTCAAAAATCTGAGCGGCGGCAATCAGCAAAAAGTCGTGCTGTCGAAATGGCTCCAGCTTGATCCTAAGGTCATGATCTTCGACGAACCTACGCGCGGAATTGACGTTGGCGCAAAGGCGGAGATTTACGACCTGTTGCGTGATCTGGCGAAAAGCGGTGTCGGCGTCATCGTCATCAGCAGCGATATGGAAGAGATTTTAGGCTTGAGCGACCGGCTGGCCGTCATGCACGAAGGCCGCATCACGGGCATTCTCGACCGCAAAGACTGTACTGAAGAAAACGTCATGCGACTGGCGGTTGGCGGCGAACGATAAACCAAAAAACCGCCCACGAAGTCACACGAAGGGGACACGAAGAAGAGTTTTTAGACAGGGTTTACAGGATTCAACAAGATGAAGAATTTGAGCGAAGATTGATTGAACTCTTTCGGGATCAATCCTGTTCAATCTTGTAAATCCTGTCTATTCCTTCTGACTCTTTTTTACTTCGTGCTTCTTCGTGTGGCTTCGTGGGCGAAACATCCGAACAATGAAAAAAGAACTTGGCATATTTATCTTGCTTGTTGTCCTGTGCGCAGTGGTTTCGATCAAAGAACCGCTGTTTCTTTCAGCGACCAATTTGCAGAACACGGCTCGGCTGATTGGCTTTTATGGGATTTTCAGCATAGGCGTTGGCGTAGTCATCATCACCGGCGGCATTGATCTTTCCATCGGGTCGAAAATGGCACTGCTGGGAGTGTTGCTTTCAATGATGCTGGTTGGTGGTCATTGGCCGGGCGCGTTGGCTGTTGTGGCAACGGTCGGTGTCGCGATGGCATTGGGCTTGTTGCACGGAACCCTGATTACCCGTATGAAAATTCAGGCGTTCATCGTCACTTTATGCGGTTTGTTGTTTTATCGCGGATTGGCGCGCTTCATCGCCAATGACGAAACCAAAGGATTCGGAAATGCCGCCGGGTTCGAGAGTTTGCAAAATCTGGCTACGGGAAGGATCTTGGGAGTTCCGTCGCCTTTCATACTTTTGATTGTGGTCAGTTTGGTGATGTGGCTGGTGCTGCATCGGTCGGTGTTTGGCCGTTATCTTTTTGCGGTTGGTCGTAACGAAGATGCGGCGCGTTATTCCGGCATCAACACCAAGGCAGTAATGACCGCGGCCTATGTCATCTGCGGTTTCCTGACCGGGGTCTCGGCAATCCTGATAGCTTTTTACACCAATTCAATTTCGCCTTCGTCGCACGGAAATTTCTATGAACTTTATGGCATTGCAGCGGCTGTGTTGGGCGGATGCAGTTTGCGCGGCGGAGAAGGTTCGGTGATTGGAATCTTACTTGGAACCGCGCTGTTGCAGGTTTTGCAAAATCTGGTCAACTTGCTGGGCATTGATCCTTCGCTGAATTTCGCGGTCATGGGAGCAGTGATTCTGTTGGGAGTGATGGCTGATCAGCTTTTGAAGCAACGGGCGGCAAAAACCAGTTGAGTAATTGTTGATGGTTTCGTTCGGCGAAAAAGGTTTCACTCCACGCCGTCGAAGTAGCAACCCCACATTGCACCACTTGGGCGGCTCTAGTTCTGAGTTCCCAAGAAGCTTTTACTTCGCGCGGCGAGGAGGTGTGCCAGAATCTGTTGAAAACATTCCAGCTTTTTAGAGCAAAAAACTTGGCCGCTCGGTTACCTAATACTTGCTGCCGGTTATGCTACCCACCGAGCTTACAAATAGTTTGCTCTAGTCATCAGAAGATGACCGAAACACTATATTTCGGCTTGTTAATGGCTGGTATTGGACTTTGGTCTAATACCGGCCATTAACCAGTACAATCACCCAAGTCCGCGGTAATGTCGTAAAAGCGTTAGTGCCAATTTTCCAGGGGAGTCGAAAGTGTCAGCCAACAAGCCTCCATACAATTACGAGCATCGCCCAAACACTTATGAGGCAAAATTATCGGCTGACGCCACCATAACCACGGCAGAATTACGTGTAGCATTCGGTGACAGAATGCGGGATAGCCTAAAACCCATTACGTTAAGTGGCGGACTTCTTTATCTTGCTGCATCAATAACTGTTTACTTATATCCGACACAGGTCGCCTGGCTGCCTCTTTTCTCCTTTTGTCTGGGCATGGCTTTTTTAGTGCTTCGTTTGGTAATTGGTGTCAGGGAGATTTCAACTGAATGGTCGAATAGGTTGGTTGCCTTAATTTCAATAGCCGGCGTTTCCAGTTGTGTGCTGGTGATGCGTCAGGCCCCGGAACCTCACCAGACGACCAATTTTATGCTGCTTCTGGTTGCTGCCGGTGCCTTGATCCTCTCGACTCGGTGGTTGGTTGTCGTCATTGCTTCGATATGCCTCAGTTGGCTTATTTTGGTTTTGAATGCGCCGCCATCGCCTCTTTGGGTGCATTTTGGATTCGCATTGTTTATTGCCACTTTGATGGCTATGACTTTCCACGTTGTTCGTTTACGCGGATTGCGTAATATGGAAATGCTTCGCATCAGAGATCAAGCGCGCAAAGACAAGCTTGAGGTTGCTCTGTTGGTTGTCCGGTTGCACGAGGAAGAAATTCGCCAACTTAATGAACAACTGGAACAGCGGGTGGTTGAAAGGACGGCTGAGTTGCGGTCAAGCGAAGAACGCAACCGCACGCTTTACAACGAATTGAACCATGTCGCTCGCGTGACGACGATGGGAGAACTGGCCGCCTCCATTGCTCATGAGGTCAATCAACCGCTTTGCGCCATCATCAACAACGCGGCTTACTGCAATCGTTGGCTGGAAGATTCGGCAAACAGCCAGGCCGATTTTGCGGAAGTGCGTGAGGCGATAAAGGACATAGCTGAAAGCGGCAGGCGCGCCAGCGAAGTCATAGAGCGCATCCGAACCATGCTTCGCAAAGGTGAGATGGAGCCATCCAGGATTAATATCAACGAAATCATCCATCAGGTTGTTGCTTTGATGCGCAACGAGGCGCTCAAAAGAAAAGCTACCTTAAGAATGGAATTGACTGAAAGTCTTCCGCCGGTGCTGGGCGACCGGGTTCAGTTACAACAGGTAATTCTCAATTTGATACTCAACGGTTTTGACGCAATGAACGAAATCGAACCGGCCAGAAGGAAGTTATGTATTCGTTCCAGCCTGACCGAATTCGGTAATTTGCTGGTTGAAGTTCGTGACGCCGGAATTGGAATTGAACCGTCCGGATTAGAACGTGTCTTTGATGCTTTTTACACCACCAAGCCGCAGGGCATGGGGATGGGACTATCTATCAACCAGACAATTATTCGAAATCACGGTGGACGGTTGTGGGCAGTTAATAACCCTGACACAGGGGCAACTTTTCAATTTACGTTGCCAGTTTCTGAGAGGCCAGATAATGCCTGATGGTGAGCCGATAGTTTTTGTTGTAGACGATGACAGCCTTGTCCGCGCTTCATTGAAGCGGCTGATTCAGTTGGCAGGGTTGCGCGTCGAAACATTTAGCTCGGCCAGAGAGTTTTTACAGGGCGCGCAACTGAATGAGCCAGCCTGTTTAGTTTTAGATGTTCGATTGCCAGACCTTAATGGATTGGATTTTCAGGGAGAACTGGCCAAAGCAGGAATTCATATTCCGATCATCTTCATCACCGGCCACGGAGATATTCCTATGAGTGTTCGCGCTATGAAAGCCGGGGCAATTGGGTTTCTGACCAAACCATTCAGTGAACATGACCTGTTGAATTCCATTCAGGAAGCAATCGAACGGGATCGTGTGGCGCGTCTGGTGCGAGCCTACATTGCCGTTCTTAACGGACGATACGAGTTGCTGACCCCCAG
>JAGNMH010000685.1 GCA_017991275.1 Acidobacteriota bacterium | reverse complement strand
GGTTGACGACATTCGCGCGATTCTGATGGCCGGAGCCGACAAAATTTCTGTCAACACTGCGGCGGTTCAAAATCCAAATTTGATCCGAGAAGGCGCGGAAAAGTTTGGCGCTCAGTGCATAGTCGTCGCCATTGACGCAAAGCGGCGGAAAGACAGCGACTCACTTTCGTGGGAAGTGTACTTGCACGGTGGACGGACTCCGACTGGAATTGACGCCATCGAATGGGCGCAGCAGGCGGCGAATCTTGGCGCTGGCGAAATCCTGCTGACCAGCATGGATTGCGATGGTCAGAAAGATGGTTACGATCTGGAACTGACTGCCGCCGTTGCCGAATCAGTCAACATTCCGGTCATTGCTTCAGGCGGAGTCGGTAACCTGGAACATCTTTACGACGGGCTGACTGCCGGCAAAGCCAGCGCAGTGCTGGCCGCTTCGATCTTTCATTTCGGCGAATTTACCATCGGCGAAGCGAAGCAGTATCTGAGTCAGCGCGGTATACTGATGAGGTAATCTTTTGCCCCCTCACTTTTAAGCAAGGAGCAAATTTTCGGATGAATTGGTTATCAAGAGTTTCAGTTCTTTTTGTTGTTCTAGCTGGTTTGGGCTTGGCGGTTGTTGCGCAAAACAAGCCCGCTTCGCCGGTGTTTGAATCCCAAGAAGTTAAATACGACGGTCACGAAGTAAAACTGGCGGGGACTTTATTGCTGCCCAAGCTGGATAAGGGCAAGCGTGCGCCCGGAATGTTGATCGTCGTCGGTTCGGGAGCTACGCCGCGGGACGGTGTTGAGATTGGCACTGTCAAACAGCCGATTTACCGCGAACTGGCGGAGCATCTGGCGGCGCGCGGTATCGCAGTTTTGCGTTACGACAAACGCTGTGTTGGTCAAAGCGAATGCAAAAAGCCGACTTCGTTTGACGATTACATTGACGACGCCAGGTTGTCAGCAGAGTTTTTGAAAAAGCAGCCGCAGGTTGATCCGGCAAAGATTTTCCTGTTTGGTCACAGCGAAGGCGGTTACATCATTTCCAGCATCGCTGCTCATGAAAACGCCAAATTTGCAGGAGTTATTCTGGCTGCTGCCCCAGGTCGCCACTTGCATAAAATTATGCGGGATCAGCTTAAAAATCGCATGACTGAAGCAGGTAAAAAGCCCGAAGAAGTTGACGCTTATCTGATCAAATTCGACCGGGTGATTCGAGGCTTGCAGGGCGGCCAGAGCGACTTCGCCAGTGAAAAGCTGAGTGAAAAAGACCCTTACGACGCCTTGTTGCTAAGTCTGATCAAACAGCGCGATGTGATTGTCAGCTTGTTCATCAACGACCCTTTGCAAATCGTCAACAATATCGAAGCTCCGACTCTGATTTTACAGGGCAAAAAAGATATTCAAATTGCGGTCAAAGACGCCGAGTTCCTGGAAGAGGCGATGAAACGCGCTTCGCACGAAGACGTTACTCTGCACTTGCTGGACGACGTTGACCATTTGCTGAAAACGAACAAAGGCGCTGCGACTGTGGCTTCTTACGCCGACACTTCGCGCCCGTTGGACGCCGCGATGCTGACAATTTTGACCGACTGGCTGCTGAAGAAAGCAAAGTGAAATCAGGTGATTGGTGGCTGGTAGTTGGTGGCTGGTTGAAAAGCCGCTTGCTGACCACCAACCACCAACCACCAACCACCAACCATGATTCAGAATCTGAAGTTTGACGAGCAAGGTTTGATCACCTCCATTGTTCAGGACGACACCACAAATGAAGTTCTAATGGTGGCCTATATGAACGCCGAAAGCCTGGCCAAAACCCTGCAAACCGGCCAAACCTGGTTTTGGAGTCGCTCGCGGCAAGAGCTTTGGCACAAAGGGGCGACTTCCGGCCATACTCAGAAAGTCGTTGATGTCCGACTGGATTGTGATGGAGATGCGCTGCTGGTCAGAGTCATCCCTGACGGTCCGGCCTGTCATACAGGCGAACGCACCTGCTTTTTCCGCAGTGCAAATGATCTTGACCAGCCGAGTGAGTCGGCCAACTCAAACCTTCCGCGCTGTGCATGGCCACCCCTCACGGCGCGGAAGGAAAATGAGTTGGCCAACCCACCGGCTTCGATAATTCATCAGGCCGATTCGCCGCTTTCGTTGGTCAACGTGGCGGCAATGGATTTGGGCATTTTGTTTCAAGACCTTTACCGACTGATTCAGGAGCGTAAGGATCAGCGTCCGGAAGGTTCGTACACGACTTATCTGTTCGACAGCGGGCTGGACAAGATTTTGAAAAAAGTCGGCGAAGAAGCCGCCGAAACTATTATCGCCGCCAAGAATGCCCATGATTCTGAAAGCCGAAAAGCGCTTTCATCAGAAATCAGCGACTTGCTTTATCATTTGCTGGTGTTGATGGTCGAACGCGAAGTCAGCTTGCAGGACATTCTGAACGAATTGAGCCATCGCACGGGTAAACCGGCGAACCCGAAATACAGTCCGAAATAGCGCAAAGCCAAATCTCGAATTTGAAATTTGTCTCAGGTTGAGATGCTGCCCTATGCCTCAAATTACTCCTACAACTTACGAAGAATTTCTATCGCTTGCCGCCGAAGGCACGGTTGTGCCGTTGGTTAAAACTGTGATGGCGGATTTACTAACGCCTGTTTCGGCCTTCTTGCGAATTGAGCGGCAATCGCCACGAGCTTTTCTGCTGGAATCGGTCGAAGGCGGCGAAAAGATCGCACGCTATTCTTTTCTGGGGTGCGCGCCCCACACAATTGTTCGTGCTCGTGGGGCTGAGGTCAGCATAGAACGCACTGACGGCAGTCAGGAAACAGTGCAACGTCCGATGTTGAATGTGCTGCGCGATTTAATGCGCGAACATAAACCGGTCAAGATTTCCGGATTGCCGCCTTTTTCATGCGGAGCGGTCGGTTATTTCGGTTATGACGCCGTGCGCTGGTTCGAGCGGTTACCCGATAAAGCCAAGGACGATCTGAACATAGATACCGCCGTGGTCATGTTTTTTTCCAGCATCCTGGCTTTCGATCACGTCAAACATCAGATTCACATCATTGCCAACATCTTCACCAATGGAGAGCGTGACGGCGAAAAACTGCGCGACAAATACATCGCCGCCTGCGGTGAAATTGCCAGGCTGGAAGCCAGTTTGGCTGCACCGGTAGAACCTCCGCCCTCGGCGAGGAGAGCCGAAGCGCCGCAGATCCGCTCGAATATGACAAAGGAGTATTACGTTTCGGCGATTGAGCGAATCAAAGAGTTCATCAAAGCCGGAGATGCTTTTCAGGTGGTGTTTGCTCAGCGGTTCGAGACAGACATCACGGTTCATCCTTTCCAGATTTATCGGGCTTTGCGAGTCGTCAATCCGTCGCCTTACATGTTTTTCCTAAAGCTGGGCGGCGAAGAAACTGTGCTCGGAGCTTCGCCGGAAATGCTGGTGCGATGCACAGACCGACAGTTGGAGTATCGCCCGATTGCCGGAACTTATCCGCGCGGAAAGAACGAAGCCGAAGACAGCGAGTTTGCCGAAAGCTTGCTGCACGACGAAAAAGAACGAGCCGAACACGTTATGCTGGTTGATCTTGGCCGCAATGATCTTGGCCGCGTAGCCGAATACGGTTCGGTCAAAGTTGCCGAGTTAATGTTCGTCGAACGC
>JAGNMH010000684.1 GCA_017991275.1 Acidobacteriota bacterium | reverse complement strand
AACGTAAAGCGTGTCTTCAGGAATGATTGCAATACGATTTTCAGCGTCCAGCCAGTTTTGAGCTGCCGCGCTCAGCGCCAGACTGACAATCAAAACGCCAGCCCAGAAAAAACCACTTGATACCGCGCGCGGTATCGTATCGGTTGTTTTCACTTGAAGCTCCTCCGCCCGAAGATCAAAACAGCCGCCGCCAGCAAAGCTGCAATATAGCAAACGGCGTAAACCGTGTTTCCAGCCAGCAATCGCAGGGGAACCGATTCGCCGTAAGCGGCTTCGTTGATGAAATTGAAACCTGCCAGATTCGGCATCAGGTGATAAAGCGCGCGACAAATTATGCGAGTCATTTCTGAATCGGCGGTTTCGGCAAACAGCTTCAGATCAGGACTCCAACGGCCAATCAAAAAAATCAGCAGCGTGAACAGCGCCGACAACGCCGGAGACGAAAAGCATGAAAACAACAAAGCCACGGCGGTCATTACAGACAGTTCCAGGAAGATTAAATAAGCCGCCGGCCACAACACCAACTGCGCGGAATCGAATCCGCCTTTGGAAAAAATCAAAGCCAACATGACAGCCGCCGCCATCGCCGCAGTGTTGACCAGTAACGTCAAACACAAACCAAAATACTTGCCCAAAATAAATTGCGACCGGCGAACGGGTTTGGACAGGATGACGGCGACGGTTCGCTTTTCAATCTCCTTCGACACCAGCCCGATACCGATAAAGATGGCAATCAGCAAGCCGAAAACCGAAGTCGCCGACAAACCTACGTCAACGATGATCTTGGCTTCCAGGCCGACGGCGATGCGACCAATAACTGAAGCAGCCGCAACTATCAGCACAACGAATAGCACAAGGTTGTACAGCACGCGGTCGCGCACTGATTCGCGGAAGGTGTTGAGTGCTATGGCGATGATCTTCAAATCAGAATTGGGAAAATCTTCCACGAAGTCACACGAAGAAAACACGAAGGCAGACGCTGGTCAGCTTGCTTTCTTCGTACCTCTTCGTGTGGCTTCGTGAAGGCGGTTTTACTTTTCTCTGAACGAATAAAGCTTTGCCGGGCGATGAGCGCCGTCGCTGCGCGCCTCATTCAGCTCGCTGATTTGGCCTTGAGCCAGAATTTTTTTGCGGAAGTTTCGCTTGTCCACAGGCTTTTGAAGAATGATTTCGTAAACCCGTTGAAGCTCTGACAGCGTGAACTTTTTCGGCAGCAGTTCATAACCAACCGTCGTCCATTCGATCTTGTTCCTAAGCCTCCACACCGCATAATCCAAAATTTTCTTGTGATCGAAAGCCAGCTTGGCCCCAAGTTTTGGGTCAAACACCGAATGCCATTCGGCTTCGGTGGCGTCAGAGGCTGCGCGTATTCGCTGCCGCCCGGCGTCAACCAGCGCGAAATAAGAAATGCTGATAACGCGGCCACGTGGGTCGCGCTTGGGGTCGCCGAATGTGTAAAGCTGTTCCAGATAAACTTTGGTAACTCCGGCTTCTTCTTTCAATTCGCGGGCGGCGGCTTTTTCCAGCGACTCGCCGATTTCGACAAAACCGCCCGGCAAAGCCCAGCGGCCTTTGAACGGTTCGCCGCCACGACGGATCAACAGCACTTTCAAATCGTTGTCGGCAATGGTGAAAATTACCAGATCAACCGTGACTGCCGGGCGAGGATATTTGTAGGTGTAACTCATTCTGACTCAGCTCAGCTTTCTCAAGACTTCATCAGTCGTCGTAAACGTTACCCCGGCGGCTTTCATCTCGGCGCAGGTTTGTTCTGTCGTTTCCGCCGCAACTCCGCGAATCGCGTCTTCGACAACTCGCACGTGAGCGCCAGCTTCAACCAGGCCAAGCACACATGCTTTTACGCAATAATCCGTTGCGACTCCGAAGACAATGCAATTCTTCCCATGAAAAACTTTGCGCTCTCGCAAACCGGCCAGCCAGTCGCTGGAAAACATATCGAAGACGACTTTTTTAACGACGTAATGATTGCCCGGCGCAATTTCATCCCAGGGCACAGCCATTTTATCCACGGCGATTTCCGTTCTGGGCAGTTCGGGCAAACTGTCGAAGACTCTTTCCGCTCCGCGCGTGCCTTCCAAACAGTGAGGCGGAAACATTTCAAACTCCGCATCTCCGGGTTGGTGCGCGCACCGAGAAGAAATCGTCGTGACTCCAAGCTTGCCAGCCGCGCTCAGCAAACGCTCAAGATTGAGGTTGATCGTTTCGGCTCCGGGGACATAAAGCGCGCCACCCGGCTCCATAAAATCACGCTGTGTATCAACGTCAAAAAAAATCATTATTTGATCCTATTTTAGAGTGCGGCGGTCTAGACGCCGCTTTCCGTTCATTTGCAGTAAATCCTGGTTTTTAGCCAATACGCCAAACTCGAAAGCAAAGCTGCGTCAAGCCGCAGCACTCCAAATTTGGTAATCGCTTTGTGAGAACAGCACGAAGACAACCAGTTCAATCGAACTTTCAGCATTCGCCGCCGCGTAATCGCGCACAGCTCCGATCATAACTTCGGCGCATTCATCTACCGGGAAACCGGCTACGCCAGTGGCCAAAGCCGGAAACGCGACGGATTTCAGCTTTCGTTCATCGGCGCGGAGCAGGCTGTTGAGCGTGGCGTTGCGAATGATTTCGGCGCTGGAATCTGTGCCGGGCTTTTTCGGAACGGCATCGTCTTCGGCGCGATAACCCATCGCGGCGGCGTGAATAACGAATTTGTTCGGCAGCTTCCCGGCAGTCGTCACCGCCGCTTCGCCTAGTTTGATTGGCGCTTGTCGCTGGCCTTCTTCGTCAATGATGTCGCCGCCTTTGCGCCAGATCGCTCCGGCCACGCCTGAGCCTAAAACCAGATCGGTGTTCGCCGCGTTGACGATGGCGTCAACGTCGGGCTGTTCGGTGATGTCGCCTTGTCGAAATTCGATTCGCATAAAACCTCCGTTATTTGCCTTCAAGCTGACTCATCAATTTCATTCGGCGTTGAAACAGTTCATCGCTGAATCTGACAGGATATTGTTCAGCGTCGCCGATTCGTTTGAATGCTTGCGGCAGTTTCGCCAGTTGTTGATTGGAATGCTGCTGAATTTGTTCCAGGCCTGGCAACGGTTCAATCAACTCGCCCTCGCGCATGACGGGCGCCAGCAAAGCCTGCCCCGCCAAACCGGATTCGTCGGCCATCGCAATCACGTCGCGCAGAAAATTGCCTTCGCCGTCAGATTCGCGCCAGACTTGTTTGCGATGCGGGTACGTAGCCTTTTCGCGGCTCAGCTTCATTTTCGGTTCGACGCGATCCGAAAATTCGACTTCGACCAGTTTGTAAACGCCGCTCAATGCCGGAGCATCGCGTGAAGTCGAAAGCTCCGTGCCGACGCCGAACAAATCCACTGGAGCGCCCGCCGCCAGCAGTTCGGCAATCTTGAATTCGTCCAGGTCGTTGCTGGCCAGAATGCGAGTTTCCTTCATCCCGGCTTCGTCCAAAATCGCTCGAACCTGTTTGGCCAGCGCGCCTATGTCTCCGCTGTCCAATCGCACGCCGCGCAGTTGCAAACCGAATTCCGTCGCCAGACGAGCGGCTTGCAACGTGTCGTAAGTGTCCAACAACAGCGTCGTGCTTCCAGGAAAGACATTATGGTAAGCGCGAAAGG
>JAGNMH010000683.1 GCA_017991275.1 Acidobacteriota bacterium | reverse complement strand
CGGTATTCAAGCCAGACTGTGCGAAACAAACGGCGAGCTTCGACGCTTCATCAACGTTTACGTGGATGGCGAAGACATTCGCTTTCTGCAAGGCCTGAACACCGGCCTTACAGACAAAGCCGAAATTTCTATCGTTCCGGCAATTGCGGGTGGTTGTTAAGCCCTCGCTTTAGAAAGTAAAAATGCCGATGCTTTGATGAAAAAACATCGGCATTTTTGTTTTCAGGACGCGGTCAAATGGCTGAGGTTTACTTCCTGAAAATGCGCTCAACTGTCATTGCTCCCGTGTTATGGCTGAGGTTCGGCGGTGATTCGAGTTCCTTGCATTGTCAGGTCGCCGCCACCGGGAATCGGAACCACCTGTCCGGCGAAGTTGATCCTTTCAGATTTAACAAGAGTCGCGGTAAAGCTGTTGCCAGTTTCGTCAAGCGTCACCGCCATCCATACTTTGGTTATTCCCAGATATGAACGCGGTTCTGTGTCACGAATCAACGAAAAATAGAACAAGGAGAATTGAGAAAGCGCGAATTCGCGCCCGCCCTTGTGAGACCAGGAACCGAACTTGGGGGTTTGAACTACGGGGACGCTCCACACTGCATTTGGATAAGCAGTCACCTCTCCTTGTTGAGTTGTTATAGACGTACCTCCTTCGTTGATTGCCAACAGCAAGTATGACGGATTGAACTGATTGGCCGTCGAATTCACAGTAACAAGCCAGGAACCGGTAAAGGCTTTGCGTTGTTGTTCGTGCGCCTGCTGAATTACATCCAACATGCCGCCGCTGAGCGGAGGCAATTGGGCCACAGAAGTTGAATTCATCAACGCAGTCATCGCAGTCAGTAATAAAACGAATAAAGTCTTTTTGAACATCGCGCACCTCCTTAAAGGTTAATAGTTATGCCAATCAATGTTAATGGCTGGCAGGGGTGATTTTTGCTTAGAACAGTTCGGCCTTGATTCGTTTGCCGACGATCCTGCCTTCGGACGTGTTAAAAACGCGCCCGCCCGGATATTGAATCTCGCCTGTGAATTGGCCAGTCCACTCATTTTCCTGTTCGTTCAGAGCGATCAAAGCGTGTACTTTGACAATTCCAACAACGCTATGATCGTTTGATCCCGTGTACAGATAAGACATAAAGGTCACGGTGAATTGTCTGCCGCCAAGATGAGTCCAGGAACCATATTGATCTGTTTGAATGATGGGCGAACCGCCCAAAACAGGAATCGGCTCGGTGCTGACATTTCCCACTTGGTCGCCTTTGTAAATTCCGCCATCCGCGAAGGCGCCCAACGCTGGCCATTCCAGCGACAACGCAGCGCTACTGACGGTGATTTGCCAACTGCCAATAATGGCCTTGCGTTGGCGCTCTTTGATCTGGTCAAAGATGTTGTCAGAAGAAAATTGTTTACCGCTTTCACTGATTGCTTTGGTCTCTTTTTCCTCTGCGGATTGAGCCAGCGCAAGGTTGGCGGTAAATATGATGGTGGCTAAGACCAAGATTAAGTAAAAAACTCTTTTCATAAATCCTCCTTTTCGGATCGGCATGTAAACTCCGTTCAGGAAAGCAACGATTCAAGTTGCTTTGTTTTCTTCCTTCACTTACTAATGCGGAAAAGCCACAACCGACCTATCACAATTTTTGAAAAAAAATTCCTGGCATCGAACTGGCGGAAGACAGATTTCGCAGTTGGCGATAAGATTCGCAGGTAAGGCAAATTGACGCGGAATCAGGTATAGGAAATCAATGACTGACACCTCGGCGGAGGAGATAACTCAATTACTTAAGGCTTGGAGCGAAGGAGATCGCGCCGCGTTCGACCGATTGATGCCGCTGGTTTATCAGGAATTGCACCGGCTGGCGCATCGGTACATGAAACACGAACACGCTGGGCATACTTTGCAAACCTCCGCACTGGTCAATGAAGCATATTTGAAACTGGTCAACGAGCGGGAAATGAATTGGCAAAGCCGGACACATTTTTTTGCCGTCGCTTCCCAATTGATGCGGCAAATCCTGGTGGATTACGCCCGGTCGCGCTGCGCCCTGAAACGTGGCGAAGGGAAAGCCGCCGTTGATTTGGATGATGTTGTTGAAGTTTCAGAAAATCGTCTGGAAGAGTTTCTGGCGCTGGATGAGGCTTTAGGCAATCTGGCAAAGTTCGACGCGCGAAAAAGCCGTATTGCCGAATTAAGGTTCTTTGGCGGATTGTCGGTTGAAGAGATTGCCAAGGCTCTTGAAGTTTCTGAAGTCACTGTTATGCGCGAATGGCGTTTGGCCAAAGCCTGGTTGCATAACCAACTAAACGATTCCGCTATTGTTTGATAGTTAAGATGAAAACCTCCGCCGACCTGCACCAACTATTTTCAATTTTATGACGCCTGAACGATGGCAGCGGATTGATGAGATATTTAACCTTGTCGTGGAAATGGACGCGACAGAACGATCCGCCTGTTTAGATCGGGTTTGCGCGACAGATACAGAATTACGTCGTGATGTCGAAGCTTTGATCGAAACCGATGCTGCTTCTCCGCGTGATACTGATTGGCTGGCAATGGTTGCCGCCGAATGGGCAAAAGACCAAAAAACAAGTTTTAGTAGCAGCCGAAATGAAGGACGAAAAGAGGGACTAAAAGAAGGCCAAAAAAGAGGAAAGACGCTGGGGCATTTCCAAATCAAATCCCTGCTGGGAGTCGGTGGAATGGGCGAAGTTTATTTGGCCGAAGATACAAAGCTTTGGCGTAAGGTGGCTCTGAAATTGCTCAACGCCGAATCAACCGGTGACCCTCAGCGAGTTCAACGGTTCAAACAAGAAGCGCGTGCCGCTTCGGCGCTCAACCATCCGAACATTGTCACCATTTTTGAGATTGATGAAATCGAAGGCGATTGTTTCATCGCCACGGAATTTATCGAAGGTGAAACGTTGCGTCAGCGAATGAACCGAGCGTCGTTGATGCTTGGCGAAACACTTGCCATCGTCCAGCAAATTGCCTCGGCTTTGCGCGAAGCTCACGGAGCCGGAATTGTTCACAGAGACATAAAACCTGAAAACATCATGGTTCGGCCTGACGGATTGGTTAAGGTTCTGGATTTTGGACTGGCCAAGCTGAACAAACGCAAATCCGGTGAGCGCAAGGTTTCGGCTTCGGATGAAGTCGTGACTTCACCCGGAATTGTGATGGGAACGGTCGCCTATATGTCACCCGAACAGTTGTGCGGGCTAGACGTTGATGAACGCAGCGACGTTTTCAGCCTGGGCGTAATGTTTTACGAAATGGTTGCCGGACGAAGGCCTTTTGCCGGTCAAACCGACAGCGAGTTAATGGCGGAAATTCTGAGGGACACTCCGCCGCCTATTTCACAGTTCTTGCCATCCGTGCCGCCAATGCTGGAAAGCGTCATCATCAGGGCTTTGCAAAAAGACCCCAATGATCGTTACCAATCAATCAGCCAGTTTTTCGATGACTTTTCGGCTCTGAAAAAACAACTGGAAACTTCGCCCACCATTCCGAATCAAGCTTTGCCGGAAATCAAAACAACTCTGCTGGGCAAATTGAAAGCTAACAAACTGGCGGCTGGAATGGCTTTAACCTTGTTGTTGGCGGTTTCGGCATTGATCTATTTCCAAACTAACAAGCGACGAACTGAAGATT
>JAGNMH010000682.1 GCA_017991275.1 Acidobacteriota bacterium | reverse complement strand
ACTGCGCACCGTCATGACTTTTGAACAGGCCGTAAAACTTATTGCCCAATCTTCGCGCGTGGTTGGCTTCACTGGCGTTGGTATTCCAGCAGAAGCCGGCATACGGGATTTTCGCAGCCCGAACGGCGTGTGGGCGAACAACCGCATCATCGAATACGGCGAATTCATCAACAGCCGAGCTGGCCGGATAGAATCCTGGCGACAGAAAGTTCAGATGTGGCCGGAAATGCGCGACGCTCAGCCGAACGCGGGCCATCGCGCATTTGTCGAGCTGGAAAGCCAGGGCAAATTGCGGGCGATGATTACCCAGAACATTGACGGTTTGCACCAACGAGCCGGAAACACGAACGTCATCGAATTGCACGGCACAACTGTCGAATGCGAATGCCTGACCTGCGGCGCGCGAATCTCCATGGACGAAGCCGTCGCCAGAGTCGAAGCCGGAGACCTTGCGCCCGAATGCGATGGCTGCGGAGGTTTGCTGAAACCGGCGACGATTTCTTTTGGCCAACCCATGCCTGCATTGGCGATGAAGCTGGCGGTCGAAGCCTGCCAGGATTGCGATGCCTTTCTGGCCGTAGGCTCTTCGTTGGTGGTGTACCCGGCGGCAACGCTTCCGGAACTGGCCAAAGAATCCGGCGCGGCGCTGATAATTATTAACCGCACGCCAACCCCACTGGATGACATTGCCGATTTGGTGATTAATGAAGAGATTGGAAAAGCTCTGCCAAAGCTGGTTGGAATGACCCAGCGCTGACAACATTTTTGGCCAACCAATTTGCTTGGGATTGTCCGCATTCAAAACATTCAAAAATCCCGCAACTGTAAAAACTACGTTTCACTGTCGGTGACAGTGCCCAGGCCATAAACAGCCAATTTACTCTGAAGCCCTGTCAATAGGGCACATTCACCATTAATCTATCGAGACTCAAACCGTGGCACTTAAAGTGCTAAAGCATTGCTGACCCCGATCTGTTCGATCAACCCCGCTCTGTTCGATCAGCCTTGATCTAAATGCTTCGCTGCATCCCAGCGATTTCAATTCTCCGCAAAACAAAATCACATTCTTAAATTGCCGCCTTTGACCGGGCGACTTAGGAGAGGACTATCCATGGCTACGCTTTCTTTGAACGTTAATGGACAGAATTACAACGTGACGGTCAGCAACCCTGACATGCCGTTGTTGTGGGTCTTGCGAGACCTGATTGGATTGACGGGCACAAAATACGGCTGCGGCATTGAAGTTTGCGGCGCGTGTACTGTTTTGATTGACGGCCAGCGCGAACATACCTGCGTGTTCAACGCTTCCAGCGCCGTCGGCAAAAAAATCGTCACCATCGAAGGGCTTTCGCCGGACGGCAGTCATCCGCTGCAACAGGCCTGGGTCGAACATCAAGTTCCGCAATGTGGCTTTTGCCAGTCGGGGATGATTATGACCTGCGCCGGAGCGATGAAAGCCGGGCACACCGGCGCAAACGAAATCATGTCGGAAGTCAAAAACCTGTGCGTTTGCGGAACCTATCAACGAGTTCGCGAAGCAATTCAATCACTGGGATAAGGAGGGAGCATGAATCAAATGGCCTTACAAACCGAAGCAATCAATACCACAGAAAGAAAGAGTCAATTGGGTCGCCGCGAATTCCTGGTTTCTTCAGCCGGGGGGCTTTCGTTGGGATTTTTCCTGCCCGGGTTTTCTCGATTGAATGAAATCGAAGCCGAGCCGCTCAGCGCGGTTGACGGAACTCAAGTCAACGCCTGGATCAAAATCGGAGCTGATGAAAGCATCACGGTTACGGTTGGCGCGGCTGAAATGGGGCAAGGTTCGATGTCCAGTCTGCCGCAAATCGTCGCCGAAGAATTGATGGTGGATTATGCCAACGTCCGCGCGTTGCAGGCGCCTGCCAGTCAGGCGTATGTAACGGCGGGCAGCGGAACGGTCAGAAATCAATACCTGCCGCTTCGCCGCGCGGGAGCCGCCGCGCGTGAATTGCTGATTCAGGCTGCGATGAATTTGTTTGGCGGAGCGCGCGCAGATTATTCCGTTACCAATGGTGTAGTGACGAACACGAAAACAAACACTTCGCTAAGTTACGGCCAGCTTGCGCCAGCCGCGGCCTTGTTGCCTGTGCCGCCGATTTCCGCCACCTGGCCGCCGCTGGTTCCAGACAGTGAATTCAAACTGATCGGCAAAGCGTTGCCGCGATTGGATATTCCATCAAAGACAAATGGCAGCGCCGTGTTCGGACTGGACGTTCGAGTTCCGGGAATGGTTTACGCAGTCATCAAACATTGTCCGTCGTTCGGCGGCACGCTGGCTAAACTGCCAGCCAAACCCTCCGGAGCGATTGCCGTTGTGGCCACCAGTGTCATCGCGGCGTCGGCCCGTGGTTCTGAAGTCGCCGGAAACTTAAACGCTGTTGCGGTTGTCGCCACGAACACCTGGGACGCCTGGCAAATGGCCAAACAACTTCGCGTCAGTTGGAACATTCCGACTACATCTGCCGGAATTGACAGCGCGGCGTTTCAAGCTCAGGCACAGACGCTGATGCAAAACGGCACGCCTTACATTGCTGAAAAAGTCGGCGATGCGGCGACTGCGATGGCCGGTTCAACCAAGATGATTGATGTCACCTATTCCCTGCCGTATGTGGCTCACGCCTGCATGGAAGTTTTGAACTGCACCGTCAATCTGACGCCCACCAGTTGCGAAGTCTGGGCGCCGACTCAGGGAGCGGGCATCGTCGTCAACACAGTTATCGCTGTCACCGGATTGGCTGCGAGCCAAATCACAGTTCACACGACCTATCTGGGTGGCGGCCTGGGGCGAAAGATTGAACAGGATTACGTCGCACAAGCAGTTCAAATTGCCAAAGCCATCGGCAAACCAGTCAAGCTGATGTGGCCGCGCGAAGAAGATTTCACGCGCGATCAATATCGTCCGATGGCATTAATTCGCGGACAAGCCGGGTTGGACGATTCGGGCAATATCGTTAGCTGGTCGTATCGCAACGTCTCGCCTTCGATTTTGTCCCAGCGAGGCCGAGTGCTGCCCGCAACCGGCGACAGCCAGGCGACAGAAGCCGCCACATTGTTGCCATACAACTTCGGCGCTCGTCTGACTGAATACGTTGTGCATCCTTCGCCTGTGCCGATTGGATTCTGGCGATCGGTGGGAGCTTCGCTGAACACCTTTGCCGTCGAGAGCATGATTGACGAACTGGCGAAGTTCACCGGCGAAGACCCTTATCTGTTCCGCCGAAATCGGCTGACCGATCCACGATGGATTGCCGTTTTGGACGAAGCTGCAAGGTTAGGCGGTTGGAACACGCCGGTGCCGTCCGGGCGCGCACGCGGCATAGCCATTTCCAAAGCCTTCAACAGCATAGTCGCCGAAGTCTTCGAGATTTCGGCGACAACCGGCGGCATAAAAATCCATAAAGTCGCCTGCGCGATTGATTGCGGCAGACCGGTCAATCCAGATTCTATAAAGGCGCAAATGCAGGGCGGCATAGTTCACGGCATCAATGCCACGCTGTGGGGACAGCAAACGTTTAAGACAGGCGCGGCGGTATCCAAGAATTTCAACCGCAGCCGGATGATGCGGCTGAACGAAATGCCGGTTATCTCCGTCACCATCATGCCGCCCAATCCCGACG
>JAGNMH010000056.1 GCA_017991275.1 Acidobacteriota bacterium | reverse complement strand
GTTTCAGCGCCAGCCATAAAATCAAAGTCGGCAGATACGACAGAACATAAAGCGCCCGCATAGGCAGTTTCGACGTGACGTGTTCGCGCAAAGGATTGACGAAATTGACGATCCAGCCGTTATTTTCCAACCCGTAAACCCAGGCCGAAATTGCTCCGCCCGGTTTGACGTGTTGAGTGAGCGAGGCAAAACCGGCGCGCGGATTCGGCAAGTGATGCAATACGCCAACCGAAAAGGCGTAATCGAATTCCGGCTTCAGCGGAAGTTGGTAAATGTCTGCTTGAATGATGTGGACGTTCGGCAGGTCTTTGGTATTTCGATAAGCGGCTTCGACCGCAACGCTGAGATCAACGCCAATAACGGCCTTCGCCCCCCATTCGCCAATCAGGCGCGTGTGACGGCCTTTGCCGCAACCGCCTTCGATAACTGCTTTTCCGATGACAAATCCTGGCTTGACCGGAGCGATCCAATCCAGGAATTGTTTTTCGTGATGCTGTTCGACGTGGTCGAACTCCAGCCATTGTTCGCCAAAATTTTCGGCGGTTTCGCGCTGGACTTCGTCGTTGGCCAGGTCTGCAAAACGTGGAATTCCATTGCTGACTACAAAGCTTTTATTGCAACCTGAGCAGCGCAAAGCTCCGCTGATTATTTCGCCGTTGTCAGTTTCAGCAAGGCTCAGGGACAGGTTTCCGGCGCAGGCCGGGCAAGCCAGGTATTGAATAAGGGTTTCTTTCATCAGATGCAGTTGCCTTCGGGATTTTGAAGTGGGGATTATCCGCACTGCTGAGGATTTGGGCAACCGGCGCAGCCAGACCAACTTAAGTCATGAAACGGTCCATAAATCGTGTCGAGATATTTCCGCTGATAAAGTCCGGGTCGTTCAGAATTTTCAGGTGGATAGGAATTGTCGTTTTGATTCCTTCGACAACCATAGATTCCAGAGCACGACGCATTCTGGCAATGGCTCGCTCTCGCGTGCGGCTGTGAACTACGACTTTGGCAATCAACGAATCGTAATACGGCGGAACAAAATAGCCATTGTAAATCGCCGTATCAACACGAACCCCAGGGCCTGATGGCAAATTCAACGTCGTGATTCTTCCAGGGCTTGGCGTAAATGTCACAGGGTCTTCGGCGTTGATTCGGCATTCGATGGCATGACCGACAAAGATCAACTCGTCCTGGGTGTAGTTCAATTCTTCCCCGGCGGCAATTCGGATCTGCGCTGCAACCAGGTCTGAAACCGTTACCATTTCGGTCACCGGGTGTTCAACCTGAATGCGCGTGTTCATTTCCATGAAATAGAAACTGCCATCTTCATCCATCAGAAACTCAATCGTTCCGGCATTGCTGTAACCGATTCGTTTGCAGGCTTCGACTGCGACGCGCCCCATCTCCTGCCGCAATTCATAACTGACCGCAGGCGACGGAGATTCTTCAATCAGTTTTTGATGGCGGCGCTGCACCGAACACTCACGTTCGCCAAGATGAACGACATTGCCGTAGTTATCGGCCAGTACCTGAATTTCGATATGGCGCGGGTTTTCAATGTATTTTTCTATGTAAACGCCACTGTTTTTGAATGCGACTTCGGCTTCGGTTCTGGCTGTCTGGTAGGCATTTACCAATTCAGAACGGCTGTGAGCGATACGCATTCCGCGTCCGCCACCGCCGGCCGTTGCTTTGATCAACACAGGATAGCCAATACGCTCGGCTTCGCCGATGGCGGCTTCTTCATCTTCGATCAGGCCGTCGCTACCCGGGGTCACAGGAACTCCAGCCGCCTTCATCGTTTTTTTCGCCTCGGACTTGTCACCCATCATGCGAATTGCATTGGGGCTTGGGCCGATGAACGTGATGTTGCATTCTTTGCAGACTTCTGCAAAGTGCGCGTTTTCTGAAAGGAAACCGTAGCCGGGATGAATGGCGTCAACATTTGTAATCTCAGCCGCGGCAATTATTTGCGGTATGTTTAGGTAGCTTTTAGACGACGGTGCCGGGCCAATGCAAATAGCTTCGTCGGCGAACCGAATATGCAGGCTGTCTCGATCGGCTTCGGAATGAACCGCAACAGTTTTGATTCCAAGCTCACGACAAGCCCAAATAATTCGGCAAGCAATTTCACCACGATTGGCAATCAGGATTTTTTTGAACATCAGTCGGTGGTCGTAGGCTGGTGATCGGTAAGCGACGGTCAGCGAGCGAACGATGAGCTACCGACCACTGACAGCCGATCACTGCCAATTAAATTTTGATTCCAAACAATGCCTGGCCGTATTCGACTGGCTGGCCGTTTTCAACAAATATCTTGGCGATCACGCCACCGGCCTCGGCCTGAATCTCGTTCATCAGCTTCATCGCTTCAATAATGCAAAGCACAGTCCCGGCTTCGACCCTGTCGCCAACCGTGACAAATGGCTTGGCCGTCGGCGTTGCAGAACGATAGAAAGTACCGACAATCGGCGAGGTAAGAGTATGTAGATTTTCTTCTTCCTTTGCAGGAGCTGGTTCAGATGCAGCAACAGAGGGAATGGCAACATGTTGCGGTTGAGCAACCACCGCTGAAACCGCAGGCAATGACTGTTCTGCAATTCCTGTTGGTTCTTGCCTGATCGGCGTTTTAATTACACCTTTCGACAATCGCAGTTTTAAGTTGCCTCTCTCCAGTTCAAACTCGTTGAATTGCTTATCGGAAATTAGCTCGATAAGAGACCTGATCTCCGACAAACTAAGGTTATCGCCGGAATCAGTAACAGCCTTACTTCTGGGAGCAGCAGTTTTAGTCGCTTTTGCCGCTCCGCCTGCTGTGCGCCTGGTTTTACGCTCGATCTTTTTCATACAGATAGTTAATCCGTAAAGTTAAAGCCCCAACCGCGTGACGCCTCGCACGGTTGAGGCTTAAAACAAAATGTGCGAGAGAACAACCCTCTGCTACTCTACTTATTCAGTCTTATCTGCAACTGCCTTCTTGTCTTCACTGCCGACGAATTCGATCAGTGCCATTTCAGCGCCATCGCCTTTGCGAGGCCCCAGTTTGTAAATTCGAGTATAGCCGCCCTGACGATCAGCAAAACGTTCTGCCAGTTCGTTAGTCAGCTTTTTCAGCGCAGCAACTCCAGCGGTACGTTCGATGCCTTGATCATGCTGCTTGCTGTCAAGACCTGCATTACCAGGAAAAAATGACTTTGCAGCCTGACGTGTGGCATGCACAGCATCGGCAGCATTACCATTTTGGGATGCCGCGCGAGCACGTCGCCCAAGCGTCACAACTTTTTCCACGTATGGTCGCAACTCTTTCGCTTTGGGTAAAGTGGTGACAATTCGCTCGTGAAGCACAAACGAAGTGCAAAGGTTACGCAGCAACGCCTTGCGATGTGAAGACGTGCGTCCTAACTTTCTGTGTGCAACAAGATGTCTCATGACTTTCTATATCCTTAACTAATCTTCGCTTTTATAGGCTTAGGCAAACAATTCAGGCAACTTGCCTGATTACGCTTCCGGCCCTCTGACTACGTTGCCGTTTTCATCAAACTTCATTCCCAAGCCAAGGCCCATGGTCTGCAAAATATCTTTGATCTCGTTAAGCGACTTGCGACCAAAGTTCTTGGTCTTAAGCATTTCCGCTTCACTTTTTTGAACCAGATCACGGAGAGTCTTGATATCAGAGTTCTTCAAACAGTTGTAAGAACGGACGGAAAGCTCCATCTCATCAACCGATTTATCAAGATGCTCGTTAAAAGGCTGAGAAGTCTTAACAGCAACTGTTTCTACAGGTTGTTCTACCTCTTCTTCAAAGTTGATAAAGATCGCCATGTGATCTTTTATCAGCTTTGCAGCCAGCCCGATTGAATGCTCAGGAGTGATGCTGCCGTTAGTCCAGACTTCAAGCAGAAGCTTGTCGTAATCGGTGTCTTGCCCCAATCGCGCCGCTTCAACGTGAAAATTGACTTTTGTGACAGGCGAATGCACTGAATCAACCGGTATGTAACCAACCGGAAGATCATCATCAAAATTGCGGTCCGCTGAAACGTAACCTCGCCCTTTTTTCAGACGCAACTCAATGCTCAGTTTTCCACCTTCACTAACAGTTGCGATATGGATATTTGTATTAAGTACTTCCACGTCGCCATCTGTTTCGATGTCAGCGGAACTCATTTTACCCGGCTCTGAACGAGTAATGTGAATCGTCTTCGCGTCGCCCGAATGAAGCTTAAATGGAATCTGCTTCAAGTTGAGGATAATGTCAGTCGCATCTTCCACAACTCCTGGAATCGAAGAGAATTCATGCAATACGCCTTCGATTCGAACTGCCGTAATGGCTGCGCCTTCGATTGACGAAAGCAATGCGCGGCGCAGGCTGTTACCAATTGTCGTACCGAAACCACGTTCGAATGGCTGGGCTGAGAAACGCCCGTAGCGATCCGTCATAGTTTCGCAGGTCAAACGTTTCGGCTTCTGGAATCCTGTCCACATGCTTATCTTTTTGTCTCCAACTATTACTAACCCAACATTACGAGCCTCGCCGCTCACAACAAATCTTCGCTTTCACGGCAACAACACAGTCCCGTCAGAAGGCGGCGAGGCTGATAGTCGTGCCATCAGGCGACAAAGCGACGGACACGACTACTTGCTATACAATTCGACAATGAGTTGTTCTTTAATACCCGGATCAACATCATCGCGACGCGGCAATGCCGTCACACGGCCAACAAGTTTGTCAGAATTTACAATCTCCAACCAACCTGGACGACCACGCCCTCCAGAGGTCTGGAATGACCCCTGAATATGGGTGTTGCTTGTACTATTTTCACGAACAGCAACTTCGTCACCGATTTTGACCTGAAACGAGGGGATATTGACCTTTCGTCCGTTAACTTGAACATGACCATGGCGAACGAACTGCCTTGCTTGTCTGCGCGACATTGCGAATCCCAGCCGGTAAATAACGTTGTCTAATCGGCGCTCAAGCAAAGCCAGAAGGTTTTCACCCGTCACACCTTTTTGGCTGGCGGCCTTTTCAAAGTAGTTACGGAATTGAGTCTCAAGCAAATTGTAAATGCGTTTCACACGCTGCTTTTGACGCAATTGCTCCCCATAACCACCAGACGTGGTCTTGCGCCTAGTATTCGGTCCGTGTTGGCCTGGCGGATTCGTTCCACGCTTCTCAATCGGACACGACGGCTTGTAGCATTTCTCTCCTTTGAGATACAGCTTCTCACCTTCGCGTCGGCACATGCGACATTGTTTGCCTCTATCTCTTGCCAATCTCTTTCCTCCGTTGATACTTCAAGGCGTAACCAAATGACAATTTCCACCTAAAGCGTCATCCTAACTAGCTAAAAAGGCTACGCTAATCAAATCTTTGAAATCTAAAATGACTCAACAACCTAGACTCGGCGACGCTTAGGCGGACGACAACCGTTGTGCGGAATTGGCGTCACATCGCGAATTAGTCTTATCTCAATTCCGGCAGCCTGGATCGCACGAACAGCGGATTCACGCCCAGAGCCAGGGCCTTTTACCCTAACCTCACAAGCGCGCATTCCACTATCACGAGCAATGCCAGCGGCTTTATTAGCAGCTTGTTGCGCAGCAAACGGAGTTCCTTTGCGTGAGCCGCGAAACCCCATAGCTCCAGATGAACATTGGGCCACCAAATTGCCTTGAAGGTCTGTAATACTGACCAATGTATTATTGAAAGTCGCCTGAATGTGGACGATTCCTTGAGGAATGACCTTCTTTTCTTTCTTTTTGAAAACCTTCTTTTTGCCTGCGGTTTGTTGCTGCTTTGCCATAAGTCAATAGTATGTATTAGCAATTAGCGGTCAGCTCTAAATTAACCAACCGCTGATTGCCTGATTCTTATTTCTTACCTGCGACTTTTTTCTTCGCCACTGTAGCGCGACGCGGACCTTTGCGGGTACGGGCATTGGTGTGGGTTCGCTGTCCCCTGACCGGCAAGCCACGGCGATGCCTTAAGCCACGATAACAACCAATGTCCATTAAACGTTTGATATCCAATTGAATCTGCTTGCGCAAATCACCTTCGACGTTGCCAACCTGATCAACAATCGTACGAATGCGGATCAACTCTTCTTCGCTCAAGTCACGAATCTTCTTATCCAAGCTAATTTGAGCTTCAGTAAGAATGTTGGTCGCCCGAGACCTTCCGATCCCATAAATATACGTCAAGCCTATTTGAGCGCGTTTTTGTGGAGGTAAATCCACACCTGCTACACGAGCCATTATCTTTCTCCGTAAACTGCTATCTAATCCAATATCTCAAACATGAAATGTGAGATTACATATCCAGAATTATCCCTGTCTCTGCTTATGTTTCGGATTAACACATATAATTCGCACGACACCGTGCCGATGAACAATTTTGCATTTAACACAAATTTTCTTGACTGATGCTCTGACTTTCATTTCAGCCTCAATAATGTTTAGCGATCAAAATTCTTTATTAAGGAATTAGATCTTCTATTTGAAACGATAAACAATGCGCCCACGTGTTAAATCGTATGGTGAAAGCTCTACAAGCACCTTATCACCAGGAAGAATCTTAATAAAATTCTTTCGCATACGACCGGAAATGTGCGCCAAAACTTGGTGCTTGTTATCCAATTCGACTTTAAACATCGCATTGGGCAAGGTTTCAAGCACAGTTGCCTGAACCTCTATGGCATCTTCTTTCGACATACTTTCAGATAGTGATCTTCCACACTGTGACGCGAAACCGGCATTATAACCGCGAGTCGCGTTTTTGCAAGGCAATCGCTGTAGTGCATTTACAGGACTAGCGATCCGTCTTCCAACGCTGTCAATACAACCGGGCCGTCTTCGGTAACTGCGATTGTATGCTCAAAGTGCGATGAGGCTCTACCGTCTTTGGTCTTAACTGTCCAGCCATCGTTGAGTATCTGCACTTCGTGAGAGCCTAAATTAACCATTGGCTCGATAGCCAACACCCAACCTTCTTTCAATTTTGGCCCTGTCCCGTGGCGACCATAATTTGGAACTTGCGGATCTTCATGCATTTGCCGACCAATTCCATGTCCGCAGAAATCTCTGACAATAGTAAAACCATTTTCTTCGACATATTCTTGAACTGCATAAGAAACATCGTAGAGACGATTGCCGGCAACCATTTTCTCAACAGCCCGGAATAGCGATGCGCGAGTAATTTCCATCAGCTTTTCAATTGCCTGGGAAACTTCCCCTACAGGAACAGTGATCGCTGCATCACCTACAAAACCATCAAGCGTTGCCCCACAATCAATTTTAATGATGTCGCCTTCGCGGAGTCTCCGCTCGGACGGAATCCCGTGAACTACCTCATCATTAACCGAAGCACAAATGGCAGAAGGAAACTTTCTATAGCCTTTGAAGGTTGGATAAGCCCCAATGGCGCGAATCTTTTTCTCTGCAGCAACATCCAATTGGCGAGTCGTTATTCCTGGTTCAACCATTTTCCGCAAATCGCGCAACGTCTCTGCAACAATCAGTCCTGCGCGACGCATCTTTTCGAGTTCGCTCCGAGATTTACGAATGACCATCTCTATTTTCACCCAATTTGAGACGTTGCCTTACATTTAAGCCCGCTGTCATATGTTGATGCCTTCAATAAGCGAGCAAAGCTTTTCGAAAATCTCTTCAACCTGCCCCTCGCCAGTAGTCTGTATCAACCTTCCGTTATTACGGTAATAATCTATCAATGGGGCTGTTGAGGATTTGTACTCCTCAAAGCGACGGACAACAGAATCTGGGTTATCGTCACTGCGCTGTTTAAGCGGCTGACCATCCAAATCACAAATCCCATCCTGCTTGGGCGGCCGAGAATATACGTTGTATATCTCACCACATTTCGAGCAAGTACGTCTGCCAGTCAATCGCTCGAACAGCACATTTTCATGTACTTTTACCCGAACCAACAGAACCTCTTTCTGTTGATGTTCAGCCAACTCTTCAAGCTGATGTGCTTGATTAACCGTTCGCGGAAAGCCATCTAAAATGTAACCATTTTCGCAATCGGCACGTGACGTGCGCTTTTGGATCACTTCAGCCAGTATTTCATCACTAACTAACTTTCCAGAAGCCAGTGTGGCTTGTATCTCTTTTCCTAGCGCCGTATCGGCCTGAGCCATCTCTCTTAAAATATCGCCGGTAGAAATTTGCGGATACCCATACTTTTCAGATAGCAACCGAGCCTGTGTCCCCTTGCCTGCTCCTGGCGGCCCGATTATCACAATGACTCTTAGCATAATGACTGACTAAACCCGATTAAAGTGCCTGCCGTCTAACCTTACTGCGCGCGGCGCCCTCGCAGACGGCCCCCTCGCGGGCCTAAGAATCCATCGTAATGGCGCATTACTAACTGAGCTTCAACCTGACTAATGGTGTCCATAGCCACCCCAACAACAATCAACAAGCTCGTGCCGCCAAAATAAAACGAAACACCAAGACCAGTCAGAATCCAACTTAATCCTGGTATGTTTTGAATAACACCATCAAGCCAGGGGCCTATAAATGGCAAATACTGAACCTTAAAGCCACTGATCATTAACTGCGGAATAAGACAAACAACAACCAGATAAAGAGCACCGACAGTAGTCAACCTAACCAAAATTGAGTTTAGATAATCACCTGTTCGCTTGCCAGGACGGATACCTGGTATAAAAGCACCCTGCTTTCGCAAATTTTCAGCGACCTCATCGGCGTTAAAAACAATCGAGACATAGAAAAACGCAAAAAGAATAATACCGGTAATAAAGACTAGTTCGTAAACAGGATGTCCGCCACTAAGCCAGGTATTCAGCGTCTTTAGCCATTTCCAGTCGCCAAAGGTCACCAAAGATTGCGGAATTGCCAACACGGAAGATGCAAAAATAACAGGGATCACGCCAGCGATATTCACCTTCAAGGGCAAGTGCGATGACTGCGTTTGCACCATTTTATTACCAACCATTCGCCTAGTATGATTGGTTGGCACTTTACGGGTTCCTCGTTCAAAGAAAACAATCCCAGCAGTCACAGCCAACATAACAACCAACAGGATAATCACGAATACCGCTGAACCAGGGTCTTTGATTGATGCCCATAACTGTTTAATGGCATTGGGCACGCCGACTACAATGCCCGCAAAAATCAGCAAACTTATTCCATTTCCAATACCACGCTCGGTAACCTGTTCACCAATCCACATAACAAACATGGTGCCAGCAGTTAAAGCCAGCATTCCAACCAAAGCGAAACCAATTCCACCACCACCGAGAACCAAAGGCCGCCCTGTTGGGTCTGCTTGTTTTTGAATCCAATAAGCAAGGCTCAAACCTTGCACCATACAAAGCAGAACTGTCAGGTAACGTGTGTACTGATTGATTTTGCGACGACCAAGCTCACCTTCTTCCTGAATCTTTTTCAACGCAGGATAAACTGAGGCCATTAACTGAAAAATGATCGAAGAAGTGATGTAGGGCATAATGCCCAACGCGAAAACAGAAATACGGCGCAGGTTTCCGCCAGAAAACAAATCCAACGCGCCAAACAGCCCGCCTCCGGATTGATTCCAGAAACTCTCAACAGCATCCCGATCCAGTCCCGGCACCTGTACGTGAATGCCCGCACGATAAATCGCCAGCATTCCCAAAGTGAAGAGCACCCGCCGGCGCAGATCAGGAATTTTGAACAAGTTGCGAACCGCGTTGACAAATGACTCGAACATAACTTCCTCGTTGGCTTTCCAGCACAGCTTCTATCCAGTACAACTTCTATTCGGATTAACTGTTTCCAGATTTACTCACACTACACGCGTAGCAGGCGCGATAACTTCCGCCTTGCCTCCGGCGGCTTCAATCTTATTTTTTGCAGATTCGCTGAAACGGTGAACGCTGATGCTGAGCGATTTGCTCAATTGGCCTTTACCCAGAACAACTATGGATTTTATCAACGATTTGCGAACCAAGCCTTTTTCAACCAAAGCTTCTGGAGTCACAGTAACACCGACTTCAAACAACTCTTCTAGTTGGGTCAGGTTCACTTCCGCCCATTCGCGTTTGAATATATTTGTAAAACCGCGTTTGGGCAGGCGGCGATGCAAAGGCATCTGACCACCTTCAAAACCTCGTTTGCGCGAATAACCTGATCGAGATTTTTGCCCTTTGTTACCGCGACCGGAAGTTTTGCCAAGTCCGGATCCCTGTCCGCGACCCAGTCGTTTCTTTTTATGCGTCGCGCCTTCGGGCGCTCTCAAATTGTTTAAACCAATAGACATAACTCGAACCTCAATGCCTTATTCTACAATTCGTAACAAGTGCGGAACCTTGGCAATCATACCGCGAATGGATTGGTCGTCAGGACGCTCAACGATCTGATTTAACTTCGTGAAGCCCAAACTTCGCACGACAACTTTGTGTTTCTCTGGAGTGGCAATACTGCTGCGATACCACTGAATCTTAATTTTCTTCTCGTTCGCCATTTTAGAGTTCCTCCACTGTGCGGCCTCGCAGGCGAGCTACCTCTTCCGGGCTCCTCATATTCACAAGCGCATCGAAGGTGGCGCGGATGACGTTGTGAGGATTGTTTGAGCCTAGCGACTTGGTCAGGATGTTGCTGATCCCGACTGCGTTCATCACCGCACGAACCGCACCGCCAGCGATAACTCCGGTGCCTTCAGGTGCAGGCTTAAGCAAGACTCTGCCCGCCCCAAATTTTCCGACAAGCGCGTGAGGCAGTGTTGTACCACGCAATGGCACGCGAATCAGATTTCGCTTTGCCGCTTCGATTGCCTTGCGGATGGCCTGCGGGACTTCTTTCGCTTTACCGGTTCCGAAGCCAACGATTCCACTCTGATCGCCAATCACGACCAAAGCCGCGAACGACAAATTTTTGCCGCCCTTGACCACCTTGGTGACGCGGTTGATCGAAATTACCTGATCAACTTTTTGCTCGAACCCGGCCGAATTTATTCTTTCGTTAGACGCCATATTGAACCATTCTCCAAAATCAGAACTGAAGACCTGCTTCGCGCGCAGCTTCAGCCAACGATTTCACACGGCCATGGTAGATATACCCACCGCGATCAAACACTACGCTGTTGATACCTTTTTCTTTAGCGCGATCTGCAATCAACTTGCCAATAGATTTGGCAGCATCAATATTGCCACCGTTACCAACTCCAGCGGTTTTTTCAACCGAAGAAGCCGAACAAAGTGTCACACCGTTTACATCGTCAATCACCTGAGCATAAATATGATTGAGACTGCGAAACACAGCTAAACGAGGACGCACAGATGTGCCTTGTACTTTTTTGCGAATGCGCGAATGTACGGCGCGTCGAACTTCTTGTCTTGATTTTTTTGCCATAACGATTTTTCTGCCTTTACCGAACGATGAGTCAATCGCAGCGTTTTCTGCTGGAGACCCCTTCGTTGCGGCCAGTTAAATTTATCGCCTACTTGCCAGTTTTGCCGGGTTTGAGCTTCATCGGGCGATCGGCGTAACGAACACCTTTACCTTTATAAGCATCTGGCTTGCGCAAACGATGCATATTCGCCGCCGTCTGTCCCAACAACTCCCTGTCAATGCCAGCCAGGGTGACTGTGGTCTGATACTGATTGATTGTCCGGGCCAACTTCTCAACTTTTGCCGTAACACCTTTCGGCAAAACAAATTCGATCTGATGAGAATAACCCAGAGCGAAGTTGATACTGTTACCCTTCAATTCAGCCTTATAGCCAACGCCCACAACATCCATCTCTTGCGTGAAGCCCTGTGAAACACCTTTGACAGCATTAGCGACAAGGGCACGAACTGTGCCGTGGATAGCAGTGTGATCCTCGCTTTGACGCTCGGCCACCAATTTGCCCCCATCAACCTTGAGCGTGACTCCAGCCGGAATCGCAGTCGTCAGTTTGCCTTTTGGCCCTTGTACTTCGATTGCCGAATCCGTGATGTCGATTTTCACGTCTTTCGGAATTTCGATTGGTTTTTTGCCTACTCGTGACATAGCTTTCTCGTCAGTGATCAATGGTCAGTCGCCAATCTCAACTAGAAATGGCAAATGACAAAACATATCAATAAACACTACAGAGCAATTCGCCGCCGACATTAGACTTTCGAGCCTGTTTGCCAGTCATCACTCCATGTGATGTGCTCAGGATGCTGATTCCCAAACCGCCAAGCACTCTAGGAACTTCATCACTGGCCACATAAACCCTCCGGCTCGGACGCGAAATGCGATTGAGTTCAGAAATTACACTCTCGCCTTTCGGGCCGTAACGCAGAAAAATTCGCAAAGTACGAATATGACTGCCTTCGGCTGTCTTGATGCTGTAGTTGGTGATGTAACCTTCTTCTTTCAGGATTCGCGCAATTTCAACCTTCAGCCGCGAAGCCGGAACATCAACCTTGGAATGACGCGCCTGAATAGCATTGCGCACTCGCGTCAACATATCTGAAATCGGATCAACAATCATCTTTTCAACTCCACTTGGGTCAACTCCACTCGGAACTGCGCGTCTCTTACCAACTCGATTTCGTCACACCCGGAATATCGCCTTGCAGCGCCAATTGGCGGAAACAAATTCGGCAAACGCTGAATTTACGGAGAAATGCACGCGGCCGACCACAACGTTTACAGCGGTTATATCCGCGCACTTTGAATTTCGGTCTCCGGTTTGCTTGAACAATCTTTGAAGTCTTTGCCATAGTTCCTCAAGTCCTAGTTTTGCCGGAACGGCATTCCAAAATGGCGCAGTAATGAGCGCGCCTCTTCGTCGGTGTTGGCCGATGTCACAATGCACACGTTCATCCCGCGCGCTTTATCAATCTTCCCAAAATCAATTTCCGGGAAAATCAACTGATCTTTCAGGCCGACTGTGTAATTACCACGCCCGTCAAAAGCTTTCGGACTGACGCCGCGAAAGTCTCGCACACGAGGCAAAGCCAGGCTGACGAAACGATCAAGGAATTCGTACATCCGATCTCCACGTAAAGTCACCATAGCGCCAATGTTCATTCCCTCGCGCAGCTTAAATGCGGCAATGGATTTTTTGGCTTTGGTGACAACGGGTTTTTGGCCAACGATGACCATCAAATCACTGACAGCAATATCAATTGCTTTGGCATTTGCGATTGCTTCGCCCAAACCGACATTGATGACAATTTTCTCTAGCTTCGGAATAGTCATCGGATTGGCATAGCCAAATTCCTTTGTAAGCGCCGGAGCAATCTCTTTAAAGTATTTTTCTTTGAGTCGTGCAGCCATAACTAAATCTCACATCCCCCGTCTCGCATCCGAGATGGCGATTAATCCAAAGCCGCGCCGGTCTTCTTCGAGACACGAATCTTGCGGCCATCCTCTAAAATCTGGTATCCGACACGAACCGGCACTCCATTTTCGAGCACCATCACATTCGACGCATCCATTGGCGCTTCGCGCGGGACAATCCCACCCGTAAGTCCTTTCTGACGATTTGGGCGCTCAAAATGCTTTAGGATGTTGACACCCTCAACCAGCACTTTGCGATCTTTGGTGATAACCTCTAAAACGCGACCACGCTTCCCCTTGTCTCGTCCAGAGATAACGACCACTTGATCATTCTTTTTTATTTTCATTCTAATTGGCATATATTTCGTGTGCCTCCTT
>JAGNMH010000681.1 GCA_017991275.1 Acidobacteriota bacterium | reverse complement strand
ATCGGTTTGTGGGGAGGTGAAGAAGAAGGTTTGCTGGGTTCGCGCGCTTATGCCAAAGAACATTTTGGCGATCCAACAACCATGCAATTGAAACCTGAACACGAAAAGCTCTCTGCTTATTTCAATATTGATAACGGCACAGGGCGGATTCGCGGCGTCTGGTCGCAGAACAATCTTGGCGCGCAAAAAGTGTTTGAAAGCTGGGTTGATCCATTGCGCGATCTGGGAGTGACAATCATCAGCCCGCGTTCGGTCAGTCAGACGGATCATATTTCGTTTGACTCGTTGGGGTTGCCAGCGTTTCAGTTTGTTCAGGAGCGGCTGGAATACAATTCGCGGACTCACCATTCAAACATGGACACGGTTGACCGCGTTCAGCGCGAAGATATGATCCAGATGGCGACGGTCGTTGCTGTTTTCGCTTACAATGCGGCAATGCGGAACGAAAAACTTCCGCGCAAGGCTTTGCCGGGACCGCAACGGCAAGGGCGAAATCAATAAGGAGAGTTTGGCAAGATGAGTGATGTAACGGTGAAATTGAATTGGACTGGCGGATTGGCTTTTACGGCCGTGAACTCCACAGGCATTGAAACCGTGCTGGATGGCAACCGGCAAGCAGGCGCAAGTCCGGTTGAAATTATGATCGAAGCTTTGGGCGCGTGTTCGGCGATTGATGTTGTTGTGATTATGGAAAAGGTCAAAACGCCGCTTCAGAAGTTGGAAGTTGTTGTTGAAGCCGAACGCCGAGCGACAGAGCCGCGTTATGTTGAAAGCGCGCAAATAGCTTTTGACGCCTGGGGCGACCGAATCAATACGGACAAACTGGCGCGAGCCATCAACCTTTCAATCGGCAAGTATTGCAGCGTCTTTCATTCGCTGAGAACTGATTTGAAACTGGTGGCTAAATTCAGAGTTCACGCCGGCGACGCATCTGCTTCGGGCGATTATCAGGAAGTCGAAATGTCAGTGCCAACCGGCGAATTGCAGTGAAAAAAGCACAAATAGACAGGATTTACTCGATTCACAAGACTGATAACAACATCCGTAAATCAGGTGAGTCCTGTCTATTCTCTTTTCATCATCTCGATGGTTTGTACCAGCGATTCAACCGTTTCGGATCAATGCCCAGCCAGTACAAAAGCTGCAACGTAGCCCACCAAGTAAACGTGCGAGCGAAGCGGCCTTCGAACCGCCTGGAAGAAGTAACCGCCGTCGCCTGCAACCGGACAAACTTTCCGACACTTCGCATTCGCCTGTAAAGATCGCAGTCTTCAAAAATCGGGTAATCTCGATAACCGCCAAGCTGCTTAAACACGTTGTGCCGGACAAAGATTGCCGAATCGCCGTAACACATTCCGCCTAGTCGCAGCAGCGGATAAACCCAGGTCAACAATCGAGCTTCACGCGAATTTCCGTCAAACACCAGACTGAAATTGCCTCCGCAAATTCGTTCGTCCCGCAGCAACTCTTCAATCATTACCAGTGCGTTTTCTGGCAATTTGGTGTCGGCATGTAGAAACAGCAGCACGTCGCCGGTTGCCAGCTTCGCTCCGGCATTCATTTGTGCTCCCCGACCGCGCGCGGTTTCAATCAGGCGCAAACCGCATTCCCGCGCTATTTGAACGGTTTCATCCTGACTGCCGCCGTCGGCAACTATGACTTCAAAATCGCCGTGCAAGCCCACCAGCGACGCAACCAGATCGCGGATGGTCGTCGCTTCGTTCAGCGTAGGAATGATGATCGAAATGCTCACTGCTCTGAATTTCTTGATGCCTTAACGCCACTCTCCCTGTAACGCAAAGGCCGCCCAGTAATAAGGTTCGCGCCATTGACTTTCTTTCAGCATTTCAATCTGTGCGGCACGAAGCGCGGCAGCGGGGCGCAGATTGTCTTTCAGCATCTTGCGATAAAACCGAGTCATCAAATCCGCTGTTGCCCGGTCGTTGACCGACCACAAACTGACAACCACACGCGGCGCTCCGGCGTACATAAACCCGCGCGTCAATCCGACCAGACCCTCGCCTTTGATTTCCTTGCCAAGCCCTGTTTCGCAGGCGCTCAGCACGACAACATCAGAGTTCAATTGCAGGTTGAACACCTCGTAAGCGTAAAGAAATCCGCTTTGTTGCACGCCTTCCTTGTCCACCAGCGAAAGTACCAAAGCCGAAAACTCCGGGCGTTCGCTGTCCAGATAACCGTGAGTGGCGAAGTGAACGTAACGGTATTGGCTTAAATCCTTTGCCGTGGCCGTTGCCCGGCTGGCGTCGAAATCCAGAGCCTGTTTGCGTTCAGCTTCCGGAACCAGAGCCAGAATCTTTTCCGCCTCTTGACGAGTAAATGGCAGGCGCGAAATTTTCATCTCACCGGTCGCCTCAGCGTTTTTTTCCTTGATGTGTTTCAACGAACGCTCTTCGGCGACGGCTTGGGATTGAGACTTTTCAGTCTCTTTCGGCGAAGCCGTTGTTTGAGCCGATGAATTGCTGATTGTCGGTCGGGCTGTTTTCACTCGTTCATCATCTTTTTCAAAAACCGGGTCGGCCAACACCACCAGCGTCTTTGGCGCTGCCTGCCGCTGAGCAGTGTCCCGCCGCAGCACCGACATTGTCGAAGCTGACGGCAGGTTGATGATTTCGTGATCCTGAATCAGAGGAAGTTCAGCGACTGGGCGACTGGGCGACTGGGCGACTGGGCGACTTCCCTTAGTCCCTCCGTCTCCTCGTCTCCCCGTCGTCTTTGTCAGCGCGGAAAACGGAACGTATTGCAACGCGCCGGAAGCAACAATCACCAGCCGCTTTTTGCCCAACTGTCCGGCGACGGGTTTAATCAGCGTATTGCTCAGATACCGCAACGCCTGTAACCCGCGAGCTTTGCGTTCGCTTTCAGACATTTCGGTGCCGTCGTGTTTCAAGCGGCGTTTGGCATTGGTCTGAGCCGGTTTGCTCAACCATTCGTAACTGTCACGCGCTGCGGTTTCGAGCTTTGCCCGCGAAGGCAAAACATAGCTGGTGATTTTGGTCGGCGTGACAGCCCACAGGTAACTGCGTTTTTCTCCAAGCCAGTATTCCAGCAGCAAAGTGTCATTGTCCAAAACCTGCGTTTGAATCTCTTTCAAGCTAAGCGGTGATGGCTGAGTCAGCGCCGCGTAACGTGGACTGGCTCGGCGAATTTCGGCGCGGGCTTCGTTGTATTGCGCGGTCAAATCATCAACTTCTTTTTTGGCCGCGACGATTTGTTCCGGCGATGGACGGCTGGAATAAAGCCGCGCCAGCGCATCGGCCTTGCCGCTGAGTTGATGATGCAAGCGTTGCTCGCGTTCCAGCAGCGCGGCGTCAACGCCTTCACGAATGCTGGCGTTTGATTCGGCCAGAATTTCCAGCAAACTGCGCGCGCGCGCGCGTTCGCTGGCTTGCAACGCTTCGCCGCTGAATCCTTTGCCCGCTTGGTGGCCATTCATCCGCATCAAAAGTTCAATGTAAAAGTCGTAATACTTTTGCACCGTCGCAAAATACGAAGCGCGCAATTCCTGGCTGGCGACTTTTGTCCGCAACGATTCGACTATGTTCAGGGTGTCTTCGATCTGACTGCGTGATTGATCCAGTTCGCCTGTGTCGAGTTTGACGCGAGCGATTTCGTATTTGGCTTTGGCTTCCAGTGCGGGGT
>JAGNMH010000680.1 GCA_017991275.1 Acidobacteriota bacterium | reverse complement strand
CGACTTACGCATCGGCGCTCAGCGTTTGTTAGGCGTGCTAACATTTGGGCTGTATGGGGTGGTTCAGCTGTTCAGTATCGGGCTGAATTTGGGGGCTTCGTTGGATACCGGACTTAACGCCGGGTTGCCGCCATTGAAGGTTGCGCTGTTATTGTTGCCTCATTCCAGCTTTGAATTAGCAGGCTTCGTTGTGCTGGGCGCTCTTGAATTTGAAGCGGCTCGCCTGATGTATCGAAAACTTCGTTATGACCAGGTTCCTGAATCAGCGCCGCTTGTTCGCCAATTCATCATACAATCACTGATCGGTTTTGGATTAATTGCCATCGGTGCCATCATTGAAACCACTGTCACCGTGGCAATCAGCAAGCAACTGCTCTGAACTCGGGGTCCATTGTGTCCAATTCAGCAACTCAAATAGAGACTAATCTGACTATTGGGCAACCAGTCGCGCTTTCGATTGGGTTGAAGCGTCTGGAAGCCTCTGATCTGATTTTTTACGGACTGCTGACTTTTGCTGTTCACTTGGTTTTGCTGACAGCAAATCGGGCTTTGATTTACAGGAGTCTAAGCGAACACGTTTCAGCGGAGTTCGCTTCGGATTACGCAGTAAATTTTTACGCTTCGATGTTTGCCGGAGTGTTTGCCGAAACGATGTTCTTTTTGCTCGGCTGGCTTTTCATTTGCGGAATGGTGGTACTGCTTAACGGACAAAGTAATTCACGTACACTGTTCGGAGGGCTACTGATTTGTTATTTGCCGGTCGTCTTTACTTCGGCAATTGCTTTCATTGCTTATTTCTTCAGCCTTAAAGGGCTTTCTTATGCTTCCATCGGCGAAGCGCAATCTGCGGAACAGCTTTCAGCGGCGATGGAAATTTTTGCCCGATCAATGGTGTTTCAGAGGACGGCAATTTGTCAGAACATCGGATACGGCGCTTTGATACTGCTCTCCATCGAAAGCATTTATCGCATCTGCCAGACTTCTCGCTGGAAATCCTCGCTAACCGTCATGTTTTATGTCGGTGTTCTGATGGCACTGACCCGATTGGCCGGATAATTATTCGTTCATGCCACAGGCTCAGACGGCATTTGTCCTTCGACCCAGGCTTCGCCGTCTTCAAAAATCTCTTTCTTCCAAATCGGCACGACTTGTTTCACGCGGTCAATCGCGTAATGGCAGGCTTCAAAAGCCACTTTGCGATGCGGCGAAGTGACGACGATGACCACTGACGATTCCGAAATTTTCATTTCGCCAAAGCGATGAACGATGCCTATGCGCTCGATTTCTGGCCAACGCTGGCGAATTTCTTCACCTACGCGACGCATTTCCTTGACGGCCATCGGAGGGTAAGCGTCGTAATCCAGAGTCAAAACACGGCGGCCTTTGGTGTTGTCGCGCACGACTCCGTCGAAAGTCACGACGGCTCCGGCGCCGCCGGTCAACAGCCGCTGCTCCAAGCCGAGCTTATCAATTGGCTCGCGTGTGATTTCAAAAACGTCTTCCATCATTTCTCCTCTTGTTCGTTATAGCGCGCGGCAATGTCTTCGATAAATTTTTTGCTGCGGCTGACTCGCTGGCTGGTTTTGGAAACGGTGATTTCCTTGTCTGAGCTTTCAGCCATCCGGCCTTTGGTGGTGAGTTTCACTCCAGTCAAAAAGTTCGTGCTTTCTTTCAGTGTCTGGCCATTGGCGCGGTCGTAACTGTCCAAATCCACACCGATAAAAGCGAAGCGGTTCGATTCCGGGTCGTGACGAAAGCGGTAGGTTTCTTTGGTAATTTCACGCGAACCGTAATCCTGGGTAATGATGATGACTCCGTTATTGATTTCGACAGTGGTCGGGGCTTCCGCCAATCCGTAAAAGGCTCCGCCGCATCGAGCGCAAAGCAGAACTTTATCGGCCAGAGCCGCGCGGCTGAATTGCCCATCGGCAGTTTTGAGCAGAATCAACAATGCGCGCGCACGTTCAGGAAGCTCATCTTTGTCCACTTTGACTGGCATTTTTTCAATCAGAGTCACGGCCAAATCAGGAATCGAATCGCGGTTCAGGTCACCGCTGACTTGAGCTTCGACTTCCCAGTCGCGCGGAACGAATTCGTTCACTGTGGCGGCTGTTTTCGGCAACTTGGCCGCGTCAATCCGCGCTCCGGTTTGAAAGAAAAGCAGAAAAACCAAAACTGTCAGCATAATTTTTAGCCTCCCGAAACCGGCGGAAAGATGGCCAGAGTGTCTCCATCATTTAGCGGATGGTTGCGCTGGGCATGCTCTTCATTGACGGCGACCAGAGCCGAACGTTCAAACCGTTCAAGCTCAGAAAATCGCCGTTTCAATTCTTCCCAAGCAGTCGCGGCTGTGGCAGGCGCGGTTAATTCGCAGCTCAACTCGCTGATGCCAGCTACTTCTTTGCAAGCTCCGAACAGCAGAACCGTGATATTGATTGATTCTTTGGTCATGAAACTAAAACCCGGTGAACTAAAAACCGGTTGCCGGAATTCCAGCCGACTCGCTTGAAGAAGCGGCTTTGGCGGTTGCGGCCATCGGCGCGTAATCGCCATCCTTGGATAAATTCGCCAACTTGCCGCGAAAGCGCAGAGATTCGATCAGAAAGTTATCGAACAACAATCGCCCATCCCGGCTTTCGTTGCGGTGATCCCAGTATTTGTCTGTCTGCCAATCCTGAAAAGATTTTTCGATGTGAAACTGCACGCCGTAAATCAACTGGCCAGCCGTACGCCGAACCATCATTTGATATTCCGACAGATAACCTCGCGCCAGTTGTTTGAATCCGACGGGCAGCCGGTCAATTTCCAGGCCGTGATTTTGCCAGATGCGCAGCAAATGTTTGCGTTTGGTGTATTTCTGCCAGCGTGCGCTTGGACGGTCGTCAATTCCGGTAAAGATCGGATCGTTGGCGTCGGTGATTTTGACGAATCGGTACTGGTATTCGACCATTCGCCCGCTGCGTTTTTCGCTCGGAGCCTTGTTGTCCAGTGTAGTTATTCTGGCTCCAAACGCCTGCCCGACCATTTGATGCCCTCCGCAAATCGCCATCACCGGAACCGTCGTCCGGCGAATGAATCGGTTGAAGCCTTCGACCATTTCTTCAGAGTACAGATCGAAATCTCGCAAAGTTCCGCTGAGCACAATCGCGTCCGGGTCGAAATCATCCACCGCCGTTTCATTCAATTGCGAAAGATGAACGGTGCGGACTTCGGGATGGCGAATCAGTTTGCGGACGTTGTTTTCTATGTTGGACATCGCCATTCCGGCAATCATTCGTTCCAGCCGCACCCACTTGCCGGCGTGAAAATCCGGCTGCTGCCTGGCGACTTCGGAATACTGAGTTTCGTCTGCTATCAAGTTGTCCACCAACAGAACGCGCATCGTCTGAATGCGAGGTTTGATAATCTCAAAGACGCAATATGAACTGCTGTTTTGTTCGCCGTTTTGTTCAGATGATTGCTGCATAACTCCTCACGTGTGTGAAATCGCGACGGCAGCAAGTCTACTACACAGGCGAGAAGCTTGTAGAGTCCGACGGGTGTAATCAAAAATGGGACTCATCGCTAGACAATGCTCTTTATCTGGAGAAGATGAAGTGAAAATTTCTCTAAAGGAGCAAATGATGAAAAAGAATCTGGAAGAACGTTTGAGAGCGCATCCGG
>JAGNMH010000679.1 GCA_017991275.1 Acidobacteriota bacterium | reverse complement strand
GGCTTAAACGAACGACTTGCAGAGATTGGTTACGAAGTCTCGGATGCAGGCAACATCCCTGTTCGCAATCCTGAGATGATGCAGATAGCCGACCGCAATCTGAAATACCTGCCCGAAATCGCCGCTGCTTGCCAAACGCTTGCCAATCAGGTTGAAACCGCGCTCGAAGCCGATTCGACGCCGATTGTTCTGGGCGGAGATCATTCCATCGCCATCGGCAGCGTTGCCGGTTTGTCGGCCTTCCATCACAAGCAAGGCAAACGAGTTGGCGTCATCTGGTTCGATGCTCACGGAGATATGAACACGCCGGACACTTCGCCGTCGGGCAACATTCACGGCATGCCATTCGCGGCGATTCTGGGCAGAGGGGCAAAAGAGTTGACGGAAATCAGCGGCTTTGCGCCGAAAGTTTACGCCGAAGATTGCGTGTTGATCGGCGCGCGCAGCGTTGATCCCGATGAAGCCGTCGCGCTTAAAGCTTCAGGCATTCGTGTCGTCACAATGCGCGAACTGGACGAGCGCGGGATGAGTTCGGTAATGGACGAAGCAATTGAACTGGCTTCGCGGCAAACTGCTGGCTTTCACGTGACGATGGATATGGATTTCGTTGATCCCCACTTCGCGCCCGGCGTAGGCACTCCGGTTCCAGGTGGCCCGACTTATCGTGAAAGCCATCTGGCCATGGAAAAGGTCGCCGATTCCGGCAAGATGCTGTCGTTCGAACTGACGGAAGTAAATCCGGTGCTGGACATCTCAAACAAGACGGCTGAACTGGGCGTGCAATTGATCCTGTCGGCGTTCGGCAAAAAAATCATGTGATTACGAGTTGCAGTTCAGAGTTCAACCTTCAGGTTGTCTTGCTCTGAGCGTTTTTATTGGGAGAAGCCTTGTCACCAAAACTCAGAGTCGGCGTCATTTTCGGCGGACGTTCGGGCGAACACGAAGTCTCGCTGCGTTCGGCTGAATCCATCATCAACGCGCTTGACCGCGACAAATACGAAGTCGTGCCGATTGCCATCACCAAATCAGGCAAGTGGCTGGCTTCCAGCGAAGCCACGAACCTGCTGCCCGGCGCGGTGATGGCGAACGCAGACCAACACGTAGCCATCTTCGGCGACCCGACTGAAAAAGGCCTGGCGCGATTCACCGGCGAAAACGAAACGGGCACACGAGACAAACTGGACGTGATTTTCCCCGTGCTGCACGGAACTTATGGCGAAGACGGTACGATTCAGGGTTTGCTGGAAATGGCCGACGTGCCTTATGTCGGTTGCGGAGTCCTGGGTTCTGCTGCCGGAATGGACAAGGTTGTGATGAAGCGCCTGTTCCGCGAAGCCGGCTTGCCCATCGTGGAGTTTTCTCATTTTTTGCGCTCGCAATGGGAAGCCGACCCTCTGCTGATTGAATTGCGCGTGGCAGAGGAGATTGGATTTCCCTGCTTCGTCAAACCGGCCAATCTGGGTTCTTCAGTCGGTATTTCGAAAGCGACAGACGCCAAAAGTTTGAACGACGCAATTGCTCTGGCCGCCAAGTACGACCGCAAGATCATTGTTGAACGCGGCGTTGACGCCCGCGAAATCGAAGTCAGCGTGCTGGGCAACGACCAGCCGACGGCCAGCTTGCCCGGCGAAATCGTTCCTCAATCTGCCGAGTTTTACGATTACCAGGCAAAGTACATTAGCGCGGACGGTGCTCGGTTGGAGATTCCGGCAAACTTAAGCGAAGCTCAAACCAAAGAAATTCAGCAACTGGCGATTCAGGCTTTTCAGGCTGTGGATGGCTCCGGGCTTGGCCGGGTGGATTTCTTTCTGGAACGCGAAACCGGCAAGTTGCTGCTGAACGAGATCAACACGATGCCCGGCTTCACTTCGATCAGCATGTATCCGAAATTGTGGGAAGCCAGCGGACTCGGTTACAGCCAATTGATTGACCGGCTGATCGAACTCGCTTTTGAACGCCACCGCGAAAAATCCCGCAACCTGACCAGCTTTGCATAAAGCACAAACTTCAGGGCGTCATTTCTTAACCTGGCCGCCCAGCCTCGAGAAAGATTACAGCGACGACCGCCAAAATCAGCCCAGTCAGTTCAAGCAGACTGACTCGGTTTCCGGCAAAAAACAGTCCCCACAGCACCGCAACCGTCAGATGAATAATTGTTGCCAACACGACGACTGCGCCAAACGAAAAGTGCTCCATTTTGAAGAGTAGTCCGAGCAGCATCAGACTTACGAACCACAACGCCGCCGCCGCCAACAGCCCAAATGAGTTGGCTGATTTCACGCCTTTGTACAGCAGAATTTCCCCGACGCTGCTGGTCAAACCGATCAAGACAAGCAAGAGATAAGTCAGGATCGTAGTGTGACTGTTTTCGTTCATAACTTCACCAGGTTAAGTCGGCCAATCGCTCTGCGACGGGCGGCAGGCAATAGTTTTCCAGCGCGCCTTTTCGTCGCACATCCAGCGTCACGCAATGAAAGCCGCCGCCCAGTGTTCGCGCGTGTCGCAATTGCAACGGGATGATTTTAACGTTGCGTTTTTCAAGTTCCCGGATCAGCGGAATCTGGCGCGGGTCAACAATGGCCGTTTCAGGATTGACCATCATGAAATTCAGCCCGATCCATTTGGAGGCGTACGCAGTTCCGGTGTAGCCGATGTCCGTCACATCCGCCAAATAGATGACCTCCCAATCCCGAAACATCTCTGGCAAATTGCGCGGCCCTACGCGCTCGGCGTTGACGACAACCAGCCCGGGGCGCACCAACGTGATGGTCGTATCCACGTGACTACCGCCGTAAATGTTGTCGTAAGCGCGCACTCTGTATTCAGGGCCAAGGAATGATTGCAACCATTGTGCGCCGCATCGGTTTCCACTGTCCGAGATCAGGTAAAGAATGTCGCGCCCGACGCGCAGTATATTCGCCGCATCGAAAACTGGCTCGTCATCGTTGAGCGCAAGTCCTTCCGTGTCTGCGATGTTGTATATCTCATCCGCCAAACGCGGCTTCGGTGCGCTGACCCAACGGCTGCCCGAACGCAGATAATCAAGCAGGATGTTTTTGAATGAGAGCGTTTCCAGTTGGCGTGCGCGCAAAGTCATTGGCGATTCGATCAGCGCCTGCCCGACAGCGACGAACAGGTCGCGCGGGCAATAATTGTATTGCCCATCGGTCAACCAATCCGGAGTGCTGTGCGTTTGCGAATGATCCCAAACGTCAGGACGGCGCACCGTCACGCCCAGCTTTTGAAGCGTTTGGATCAACGCTTCCAGGTCTTCTTCCGTTTCTTCAATTACGTGCTGGGGATACAGGCCGGAAGGAATGTTTTCGACATTGCCGTAATCGCGGTATTCGACTGCAAACAATCCTTTGTCGGGCCGGGCAATACGGGCGTTGACTGCTCGCCCGACAATGACTTCTTCCAGTGGATCCCATTCGTTGTGAACATTGACGAGACTCATAGTTGCTCCTTATGATGCCGGTCGGTTGAGAGGTTAAAGTCATGAGCCAAACTAAAAACAAAGCTCGGCGAAAACAGTTATTGGTGGACGAATCCAAGCTCCGCCGCGTCCAGAAAATCTTTGGAGTCAGCACCGAAGATGAAGCCATAGAGCGCGCGCTAGATGAGGTACTCACCGAACACGAAGGTCCACCACACGGAGACGGAGT